>CANCKV010000041.1 GCA_947378615.1 Chitinophagaceae bacterium
ATTTGATGATTTATATGTTCAATCAAAAACAGAATTAGATAGAAGTTTTATCAATCCCATATTTAATGAGATTGTAAAACAAGGGAATACTTTTAAAAACCAAATATTACCTACAGGAAAATATTATGGCAATATTGAAAGAAGACAAGGATTAAATGAAATTGATGGTAAACCAAACGCACAAAGCAACATCCTTGATATAATGATGGAGACGGGTACAGGTAAAACCTATACTTATGCAAAAACTATTTTTGAACTAAATAAACTATACGGAATATTTAAGTTTATAGTAGTGGTGCCAACTCTATCTATCAAAGCGGGTACAATAGATTTTCTTAAATCGGAGAGCAGTCGAGAACATTTCAAGGAACAATATGGCAAATCACTTCATTTGCATATTGTAGAGAGCCAAAAGAATAACAAAGGCAAGAAGTCATATATTCCACCTGCGGTTATCAGCTTTGTGAATGCTGGAAACTTTGAGAAAAACAGTATTCAGGTTTTGATTATTAATGCTGGAATGATTAATTCCGAGACAATGCAAAAGAGTTTTGACAAAGGGCTTTTTGATAAATATACGGTACCCTTTAATGCAATTGGAGCTACAAAACCTTTTGTAATTATTGATGAACCTCACAAGTTTGGACAAGGAAGTAAGGCATGGGAAAACATCAAAAAAATGAATCCCCAATTCATTTTGCGTTATGGAGCTACCTTTCCCAATAAGGAAGTAGAACAGAAAAACGAATTTACTGGTAAAAAGGAAAAAGTTGAAGTAAAGGATTATAACAATTTAATTTATACACTTACAGCCGTTAACGCATTCAACAATAATTTGGTTAAAGGAGTGATTGGTCATATTACAGAATTTGAAAGTGGTAAGAATGCAGTCGTAAAATTAATTGATTCGGATGGAACAGAAGCAAGTTTTGAGTTGATTGAAAACAATAAGAAAACAACCGTCACTGTTTCCAAGAAAGAAAGTCTAAAAAAGGTACATTCTGAAATGACCGACCTTACTATTGAAAACCTGAATAAGAGTGCTGTCATTCTATCAAATGGTTTGGAAATGAAAAAGGGAGATAAAATAAATCCTTATTCATACTCCGAAAAGTTGCAGGAAATAATGATTCAGAAAGCAATCAAGCATCATTTTGAATTGGAAAGACAATTGCTGACAAGAGATATTAAAATAAAACCACTAACACTTTTCTTTATTGACAACATAGACGAATACCGAAATAAAGAGGGTTATATCCGCAAAACCGTAGAACAATACATAGAGATAGAGATTAAAGAATTACTTAAAACAGAAAGCGATAGCTTTTATACTGCTTATCTTGAAAAAACATTATTAGACATATCATTAACTCATGCAGGCTATTTTTCTAAAGACAATACTGAAAAAGACGAAGCTATTGAAAAGGAGATAAATGAAATTTTGCATGATAAACAAGCCATGCTTGACTTGGAAAATCCAAGGCGTTTTATATTCTCTAAATGGACATTGCGTGAAGGATGGGACAACCCAAACGTTTTTCAAATTTGTAAACTACGCAGTAGTGGGAGTGAAATATCAAAATTACAAGAAGTAGGTCGAGGATTACGTTTGCCTGTGAATGAATATGGCAATCGGGTAAAGGATGAGCAATTTTATTTGAATTATTTTGTTGACTTTACAGAGAGTGATTTTGTTGATAAGCTAGTGAATGAAATTAATCAGAAATCAGGAACATTTTCTATTGAAGAAACGCCTGAAAAGCTTTCTGAAAATATGATTAAGAAAATATGTGAAGAATATCGTATCGATGAAGATGATTTAATTGATGAACTTGTAGAGAAAAAAGCAATCAGGGCATCGCATAAATTTTTAGAAGGAGGTTTTGACATCATAAAACAAAACTATCCTAGAATTTTTGAAGGTGTTAATTCTAATAAGGTACGTAAGGCAACAGACCCTAAAAAGAAAGTCGTTGTAAGAACAGAAAAATATCAAGAACTAAAAGATTTGTGGGAAAAGCTGAACGAAAAAGTTGTACTAGAATATAAGTTTGAAAAAGAATCAGGATTCAAGAAACTATTTACTAACTTTTTAACCTCACAATCTGAGAATTTTGCAATAGATGGTATCAATGAAAAAATATCTAAAATTGAATTTCAAGACAATAAAGCATTTGTGAATGAACCAGAGTCGATTTATAGTAAGAAGACAACAACTATTTCCACAATAAAGTATAGTGATTTTTTGAAAGAGCTTTCAAAAATCTTGAATTTAAATATGCATACACTTCATGATTCAATCATTGATTCTGGAATAGACATCAACTCACATCTAAATAAGACAACAATTCGTATCATCAAACAGAACTTTGATAGTTATTTAATGGCTAATGCAATTGACCAATTCAGCATTGAGTATAAAAAGGTTTCCAATAGCATTCATCCTACTAAATTAACAGATGAGTACGGACAAGTTGCGACAGAAATAGCAGCCTCTGATGTTGGCATTCTATTTTCAGAGGAAAAGGTTGCAAAAACTTATTTCTTTGATGAGTTATATTATGATTCAGATTTAGAAAAAGCAAATATTAAAACCGAAATAAAGGAAGTGATTGTGTTTACAAAGATTCCAAAGAACTCTATTAAGATTCCAGTTGCAGGTGGGAAAAGCTATTCACCCGACTTTGCTTATGTGGTGAAATTCAATGACAATGAACAGAAATTACACTTCATTGTAGAATCAAAAAATGTGAATAGTTCTGAAGGGTTGAGAGACGAAGAGAAGTATAAAATAAAACATGCTGAAAAATTCTTTGGAGGTGCTGTTAAGATTGAGTTTAGGACACAATTCAGTAACAATAAAATAGTTGATTTGATAAAGGAGATTGTAAGAGAAGAATAATTACCGAAAGTTATGTTGTTTGATTAAAAATAAAAGGGTTACATATTTTGATATTGCAACTTGTACATAAATGTTTTAAACTGTTAGATACACTCCAAACATATAGGCACATGTTTATGATTTCTGCTATAGTCTTTTCGTTTCGAAACTAGTTAAAATTAGAGATTAAATAATAGATTTTTTTCTTTAAATACAAGGATTCCTGAAAATTGAAATATTAAGCCTTCATCATTTATTTATATTACATTGAGAATAAATATGTCGAACATACACACTTAATGTACTTTTTGGTTAATATTGTTACTCCCCATATTTAATACAAAATGTAGGAATAGAAGAAGCTAACAAAAAGAAGTCTGTTTATTCTACTCACCAAAACCAATTGAATACCCATTGATTTTGGATTTTTAAAAGTGAACTTCCCGAAAGTTGAAACTTTCAGGAAGTAGAATGTTTCTGATTGTTTTTAATCGACTATTAAAGTCTCAGTAGCAATAATAGTTTTTTTATTTGAAATTACCACACGATAACTACCTTTTATTAAATTATTTTTTGGAAATCTATAGACGGCATTTCCTCCTTCAGTGTTGTAAATGCCATCACAAAGCAAATGACATCACCTATCAATACCGATTATATCGAAGCCGATACTATCATAGCCTTTTTATATCTACTTAAACAGAATTATTGGAACAAGCCAATTATCAGTGTATTTGACAATGACAGCTATCTGCATTGTAAGGGTCTAAAACTTCTGGTAGAATAATTATAGAAAGAATTATTATTACTGCATCCAGAAAAAGCTAGTATTTTTCACAAAAGATTTATTGTTTCTTCCACAACAATTTTCATTTAATATTGTAACATCTGTATAACAAATTAATTCTCATGGTGGCTTTACTTTCGCCTCCAATAATACAATTCAGAAATAGCTTTTATGCAATATAGAAATACCCTTTATTTAATTTTATTTTTTATCATTCCCTTACTCTCTTTTTCCCAACAAACTAAGAACAGATTTTCTGTTAACGGTTCTGTTAGAGATAAGGCCACAGGTGAAACCCTGATTGGTGCCAACTTACTATTTATAGGACAAGGAGGACTTGGTACAATCAGTAATTCTTATGGCTTTTATTCTGTAAGTGCGGCTTCAGGAAATTACAAATTAGTAATTAGTTTTACGGGTTACAACTCCGACACAATTGATATTATCCTAAATAAAAATATTGTCAAGGACATCATACTTGAAAAATCAAGTGTTCTTCTTCAGGCAGTTACTGTGACAAGTCGTAGGAGGAGTGATAATATTTCCCGTCCTTTAATGGGTGTTGAAAAGATGTCGATTGATGAAATGAAAAATGTACCTGTTCTTTTTGGAGAAAAAGATATTCTGAAAACAATTCAATTGCTTCCTGGTATCAAGAGTGCAGGCGACGGGAATAGTGGTTTCTATGTTAGAGGAGGTTCTGCAGATCAAAATCTTATTTTACTTGACGAAGCTGTGGTTTATAATCCATCACATTTATTAGGCTTCTTTTCGACTTTTAATTCTGATGCAATCAAGGATGTGACTGTTTATAAAGGGGGGATGCCCTCAGATTATGGTGGTCGCTTGTCGTCTGTAATAGACATAAAAATGAACGATGGGAATAACCAAAAATATGATGTAAGTGGAGGCATAGGTTTGATTTCTTCTCGTTTAAATGTGGAGGGACCATTAGTGAAAGATAAAGGGTCATTTACCATCAGCGCTAGAAGAACTTATGCTGATATGTTCTTGAAATTATCACACGATACTTCGCTCAACAAAAACACTCTTTATTTTTATGATTTGAATGCAAAGGCCAATTATAAACTAAGCAAAAAAGATCATCTCTATCTATCTGCTTATACAGGAAGAGACAATTTTGGCTTTGGCAGCACTTTTGGACTTGACTACGGAAATCTTACTGGTACTTTACGCTTGAATCACGTATTTAACAATCGTTTATTTTCGAATACGTCTCTAATATATTCTAACTATAGCTACAATATTAAAATTAATGCAGGTTCAAATAATATTTTGATTACTTCTAAAATAAGAGATTTGAACCTAAAAGAAGATTTTCAATACTTCATTAACTCTTCTAATAGATTAAATTTTGGCATAGATATCATCAATCACAGTATCGTTCCTGGTTCAATTACCGCTTCTGCAAATTCTAGTTTCAATAATATTATTCTACAAACTCGAAAGAGTATGGAGAGTGCTGCTTATATCTCTCATGAATGGAATGCAAACAATCATATCAACATTACTTACGGGTTACGTTTTTCTTCATTTAGTGCATTAGGAGGTGGAACTTTTTATACTTATAATCCCGATGGAACTACAAAAGATAGTACGACTTATGGAAATAATCAAATAGTAAAGGCATATAATTATTTAGAACCAAGGTTCGCTTCAAGTTACAAACTGAACGATAATCAATCATTCAAACTTTCTTACACTAGAAACATTCAGAATTTACACTTATTGTCGAATTCTACAGGTTCAAGTCCTACCGACTTATGGGTTGGGAGTAGTAATAATGTGAAGCCTGAAATAGCAGATCAAGTGGCTATAGGATACTACCAAAATTTCAAAAAGAATCTATATGAATTTTCTGTAGAGACCTATTATAAAGAAATGCAGAACCAAATAGATTATAAGAATGGGGCACAATTGAATGCAAATGCTAATGTAGAATCGGAATTACTTTTTGGAAAAGGAAGGGCTTATGGTCTAGAATTATTTTTAAAGAAGAAATATGGCAAGTTCAATGGATGGATTGGTTATACTTTATCAAAAACTGAAAGGAAAATTAATGGTATAAATAATTTCAATTGGTATAATGCGACTCAAGATAGAACTCATGAAATCTCAATCGTTGGAATTTATAAGTTGAATGACAAATGGACACTTTCTGCGACTTATGTTTATTATACAGGCAATGCAGTTACATTTCCAAGTGGTAAATATAACATTAGCGGGCAGACTTATTTCTATTACACAGAAAGGAATGGTTATCGAATGCCGTCCTATAAACGTCTTGATTTAGGGGCAACATTACAAGGGAAAAAGACTAAAAAGTATGATAGTAATTGGAACTTTTCTATCTACAATGCACTTAATAGAGCCAATGCTTACAGTATTGATTTTGAAACCGATCCAAATAATCCAGCTAAGACTCAGGCTGTTCAAACAACTTTATTCAAATTAATCCCATCAGTTACTTACAACTTTAAATTCTAAAAAATGAAATTGAGATATCAACTAAAATATTTAATTCTAGTCCCCACAATTGGCATTTGTGCCTGTAAAAAAGTAATAAATGTTAATTTGAATAATGCATCCCCTGCAATAGTTATTGAAGGTAATATCAGTAATGAGGCAGGGCCTTATCAGGTAAAACTGACTTCTAGTATCAGTTATACCAATGATAATATTTATCCTGGAGTAACTGGTGCAATTGTTTCGATTAAAGATGACAGTACGGGTATTACCGATATCCTGACTGAGAATTATAATGGTAACTATCTAACTAACAAAACAATTGGGGCAGTAGGTCATACTTATCATTTATATGTGAAAAGTAACGGGAAAGAATATACAGCTACTTCCACAATGCCACAACAAGTAATGTTGGATTCCATAACATTTCTTACAAATTCAGGATTTGGAGAAATAAATGTTAGTCCTCAGCCAAATTTTCAGGATCCAGGTGGCGTTTATAATGCGTATGAATTTTTAGAGACCTATCATGGAGTTCCTTCTAAACGAATTTTTGTTCTAAATGACGAATTTTCTGATGGTAGATATGTAGTCCGTCCGTTGAGAAATGACAGTACTTATATACAAAGTGGGGATGAAGTTCAATTGGAAATGAGGTGTATTGATAAAAACATATTCAATTACTTAAAGGAATTAAGTAGGCAAGACCCTACAAATGGACAGCCCACTTCACCTGCAAATCCAATAAGTAATATTAATAATGGAGCATTAGGATATTTCAGTGCACACACAACACAGAAAAAGAAAGCAATTTATCATTAGTTTTTGGAGTTCAGTGGTTAGTTATTAGTTGTTAGTGGTTAGT
Organism: Chitinophagaceae bacterium; assembly: GCA_947378615.1. Taxonomy (GTDB): domain Bacteria; phylum Bacteroidota; class Bacteroidia; order Chitinophagales; family Chitinophagaceae; genus Parasediminibacterium. Next base: position 7,021 of record CANCKV010000041.1, read on the forward strand.
TATTAGGTGTTAATTGTAATAAGTAACAACTAAACTTCTTTATCTCAATTAAAGTCTATTTCCACAAACCACAAACCATTAACCACTAACACCTAATAACTAACCACTAATAATTAACCACTAACACCTAACCACTAACATTTAACCACTAAAAAGATTAATTCATCAAAACACCTGCGATAGTTGCAGAAAGGTACGAAGCAAGTGTTCCACAAAGCAATGCCCTCATTCCAAGTTTTGCAAGATCAGCACGACGCTCAGGAGCAATTTCACCGATTCCTCCAATTTGCATTCCCACACTTGAGAAGTTTGCAAACCCACAGATAGCAAAACTTACTATCAAGTTCCCTTTATCAGTCAGTTTCATTAATAATTGATGTGTAACAGGGTCCTTAGCAGTTAAATTCGCAAAGGCAACAAATTCATTAATAGTAATTTTTTGTCCAAGTAAAGTGGCGACATTATTCAAATCACATGAAGGTACACCCATTGCCCAAGCCATCGGATAGAATAATTTACCAAATAGATAGTCTAGAGATAATTTGAAATCAAAATGAAATGAAATACCGATTTTACCTAAAAGAAAATTAATCATCGCAATTACAGCGATAAAACCAATTAGCATGGCAATAACGTTCATCGCAATTCTAAATCCATCTCCAGCACCATGTGAAATAGCGTCAATTACATTTCTATAGGGGGATTTCACTTCTAATTTCACTTTCCCCATAGTCTCACTAACTTCAGTTTCAGGCCAAACTATTTTAGATATAACTAATGCACCCGGTGCGGCCATTAGACTTGCCGTCAATAAATATTCAGCTTTAGCACCAAGGTTTACGTAAACAATTAAAATACCTCCTGCTATGCAAGCAAGACTTCCACTCATACTTGCCAATAACTCACTCATCGTCATCCCTTTTAAGTAGGGTCGAATCATTACTTGTGCTTCTACCTGACCAACGAATGCACTAGCCACATTACTCAAAGCCTCTGCACCACTCACTCTCATGATAAAATTCATTGCTTTCGCAATAAAAGAAACAATATGTTGCATGATGCCAAAATGATATAATATGGCAACTAAAGCACAAACTAAAATGATAGTTGCGGTAACACTAAATGCAAAAATAAAAGTCTCGGGCGAACGGTAAGTAACAGGCATCCCCCCTGCTCCTTGAACAAGTACACCTCCATATACAAAGGATGCGCCTTCCTTAGCAAAAGCTTCAATATGACTGATTTGATGCCCAATCCATTTGAAAAAATTTGTGACAATAGGAACTTTCAAAACGAGAAGACCAATAATTAATTGCAATGAAATACCACTAATGACAAGTCGATAATTAATTCGTTTCTTATTGTTCGAAAACAAATAGGCAATACCTAAAATAACAACAATACCGATTAGTCCTTGAAAACGTTCCATAAGCCGATGCTTTAATTATTTAAAAATATTAAAAAAAATAAAGAAAAATAATATAAAATTACTTTTCATTTAATATGCAAAATTTTTAAAGATAAAGAAAAGCTATGAAAGTAATTCATGCGTAGTAAAATTTCTATAAAAAAACTACTAAATGAAAATAAAAGTATCATCTATAATATAGTAACTTTTATAAGACATCATGGTTTTTCATCTCTTAACTAACCTCCAATAAGTTTTTAATTGACAAAGAATATCCTAATTTGAGCATCCCTAATCAATCATTTATTAGTAAATATGCTATGACAAAAACAATTCTACTTTTTAAACTAATTATCTGAGACCAAGTCCGAATAGACTTGTTATCATGCAATCCATTTGAAAAATAGCCATCTAATCACCTGGCATTTTTTCAATTAAAATTTTACTTAATCATTATGCTTATTTACTTGAAAAGAATTGTGCTTTTATTTATGCTTGGTTGTCAACTCATAACATTTAATTTGAGCGCTCAAGAGAAACAAAAAAATGAAAATACCAACGAAGATATCAGTAAACCTGTGGCAATTTTAGAACCACTCGATACTATTCGTGTTCATCAAATAGAAAGCTTATTGGTTGACATTCCTTTTGGTCTTGGCAAACCATATACCGACAGAACTGAGTGGGAGAGAATAGCAAGAATTATAAAATATCAAGAGTTCATCAAAAATATTAACCTTCTGAAAGCAGATGACTTTCCAAAATGGAGTGACGATATTTATCTAGAATATAAAACAAAAGGAATAAGAAAAAACACTGACAAGATGATGAGAGACCGTTCGGAATGGTTAGGAAAACTTGTTTTAGCAGAATGTTTGGAAAATAAAGGACGCTTTATACCGCTTATTGAATTTGTTTTAAAAGAATTACTTCATCAACGTTCTTGGTCTTTAGCCGCACACGACAAGAATTATAAAAATTTTTATGGAAAAGAATATGAAGTGGACTTGTCGGCAGCAAGTCTTGCTACATTATTCTCACAAACTTATTATTTATTGGGAGATAAATTAACCGAAAACACAAGAAAAGACATTCGACAATCATTGCAGCAAAGAGTATTTGATCCAATACTATCAACATTCAAAACCATGAAAAATCATTGGTGGTTAACCACAACAAACAATTGGAATTCAGTATGCCTAGCGGGTGTAACAGGGGCGGCTCTAACCATATTGCCAAATAAATCAGAACGAGCAGCATTTGTTGCAATTGCAGAAAAATATAGTCAAAACTATATTGCAAGCTACACCGATGATGGTTATTGTACTGAAGGACTAGGTTACTATAACTATGGATTTGGTAGATATATTACTTTGAGAGAGTTTTTGTTGGCCTCGACGAATAATCAACTTGATTTATTCAAAAGTGAGAAGATGATAAAGATTGCTCAATATCCTATTAATCTAGAAATTATTAACCAATGTTACCCAACTATTTCGGATTGTAGGGTTGGCACAAAGGCTGATGCACCAATTCTATGGTATTGCAATAATGCATTGGGATTAGGGTTAAAACAATATGCTGTTACGTCTGTACCAAATCCAAATGATCTGGTTTTTGACATTATCAAACTGAAAAATAATGTGTATAAAGCAAATCTTAATGAGAAAAAGGAGGACAATCAAAATACACTTCGCTCTTATTTTGATAATACAGGAGTATTGATTTGTCGTCCTAAAAATCCTTCGACAAAAGGAGCGATTGGAGTTGCTTTAAAAGGAGGGAACAATAACGAACACCACAATCATAATGCAATCGGATCCTATACAATTGTGATAGGTAAGGAAGTAATGATGGGCGATCCAGGAGGCCCATTTGTTTACAACAACAAGACATTTAGCAATCAGCGATATACCCTTTTTAAATCATTAGCTTCTTTCGGACATCCTGTACCTTTAGTGGCATCTGTTGAACAAAAAGAAGGGGCAAGTTCTCAAGCAAAGGTTTTAAAAACTGATTTTTCTAGTGAACAAGATTTATTTGTACTAGATATTACTTCGGCATATCAATTGAACACATTAAAGAAGTTGGAAAGAAGCTTTTTGTATAAAAGAACAGATATGGGAAGCTTAGAAGTGACTGATAATTTTAGTTTCTCAACGCCTCAAATCTTTGAAACAGCCTTAACAACAAGAGCAAAGTGGAAACAAATCAATGAAAGTCAATTAACATTTGAGACAGGAGGAGAAAAGATGATGGCTACCATAAAAGCACCTTGCCCGTTTAAGATAACTGTTACAACAATCACAGAAGACCAACCTTCCTTCGACCGCATTGGCATAAAGTTGGCAAATCCTTTGAAAGAAGGCACTTTGATAGTTACTTTTAGGAGTGAACAATAAACTTTTTACGAAATGATGGTTACCTGACAAGAACACTTGTTCCATGTTGAGTTCTCTTTATACCATTGTTCATTGTGTATTCGAGTAACCAAACATAAGTACCTATTATTTGTTGATTTCCATTAATTTGTCCATCCCAACCGCAATAAAAATCATGTGTATTAAATACTAGATTTCCATATCTATTAAATACTTTAAAGGAATAATTGCTCATGTTAGCACCTTTACCGAAGGGGCGTAATTGGCGTGACAATACATTTTGACTATTAGGCATGAACCCACTAGGAACATACAAAGTATCGCAACTTTCATCCATTTGTTGGGGAATTGTAATGATTGAATTACTATCAACAAGACAATTATTGTTGTTATAGATATAAATTGGATATGCACCATTCATAAGGTTCTTGACCTTAATCGGAGCAAGGTAATAAGAATCGTTGAAGACAAATTGATAGGGAGATTCAGAACCAGAAATATTGAAATCAACACTTCCAGAAAACGGATTGATACAGTTACTAGCTTTAATAACAGTAGAAATATTGGCGGGAGGAAGTCCTGAAATTGTAACACTTTTTATAGCATAAACAGAGCCACAACTTTTCAGTATTGCATATTTTATTTGACCTATTCCACACTCTATTCCTAGTACTAATCCGAGACTATCAATAGAAAGTAATGTGGGTGCAAGGGTACTCCACCTACCATTTGGAGTTTTGTCTGAAAGGATTGTCTTTTCATTCTTACAAATGACTGAAAGTCCAATAATTGAGTCCACTTTAATT
>CANCKV010000042.1 GCA_947378615.1 Chitinophagaceae bacterium
GATGCTAGGCTATCAGCACTTGTATAACCACCATTTGTTGCGGCTTCTCCTCCAACTTGCGCTGCTTTAGACGCAGCGGAGGCGTCATCCTTATATTTACTTGGACATTTCAATAGGATATCTTTACATTCAAAATGATCTCCTTGCATCTTGCCTTTCAATACAATCCTTTCACTCTTTTCCATATCCTGTGGTTTCGTATTATGATAAACTACTTTCACCGTATTACCTAAAGTGTCAATTGCTGTAAAAGCCAAATAGTTAGGGTCTTTTGCTGCATCATATTCCATTGGCTGATTCTTGTCTAGTTTAGCAATCAGGTTGACGAATTTGCCTTCTTTTTGTTTTGCCGAAGCAATAGTTTCATAAGTTGTCAGGTTGCCAGTAAAACTGATCAATACAGTAATCGCAATTACTATCAATACTAACATTATTATATGCGTCTTCTTCATTTATGATTATTTTGCCTGCAAAAGTAACTGAAATTAGTTTGCAGAAATAAGTGTTATTTAATCTTAACAATGGAAATTTGGGATTGATACAATTAATTGACGATATCAGTTATAAAATATAATTGAATAAAATTTCTGAAATAAAAAAGGCTGTCACATAGAAGTGTAACAGCCTTTCCTAAAAAAATAAAATAGGATTATTTAGTTCCTGCTTCTTTGGTAGCGTCTGATTTCATCTTGTCATTTGCTGAAATCAAGAATTGTACATTTCTGTTTTGAGCCTTTCCTTCTTCAGTATCATTGCTATATTTTGGGTCAACTTGACCATATCCTTTACTCGTTAAACGAGTTTGTGTAACACCCTTTGATACTAAATAAGCAGTAACTGCATCAGCTCTTTTTTGAGATAACTTAAGATTCCCATCAGCAGTTCCTGTATTATCTGTATGACCTTGGATTTCTACATTGGTATCAGGATATTTTACTAACATTTCATTTAAATTATCTAGGCTAGCTTTTGATGCAGCAGATAAATCGGCCTTGCCAATAGCAAACAATACTTTAGAATTGAATTCTACTACAATACCTTCACCTACTCTTTCAACTTTTGCAGATGGTAATGCTTTTTGAATTTCAGCTGCTTGCTTGTCCATTTTGTGACCAATAATTGCACCTGCACCACCTCCTACGGCTGCACCTGCAATTGCTCCTAGACCAACATGTCCACTCAAACTACCAATTAGCCCTCCGATGACTGCACCTGCACCTGCGCCAATTACTCCATCTTTTTGAGCTTTGTTCATTGAAGAACAACTGTATAATGCAAAAGATAGCATTACTAATAAAACTAAACTTTGTTTGATTACTCTCATAATTGTTATTTTTTGTTATACATCTTTTTGTTTTTTGATGTACTTGGTGAAAAAAAGGATTGCAAATATAAGTACTTACTAATTATTTTCTTTCAATTTGATTTTAAGGGGTGCATAAAAGTTTTTCGCTTAAAGAGTTTCGTGGAGACACGAACCTCGGCAGTCTGCTTCGCGGCGTGTCCTCACGCAGCGAAAAACTTTTATGCACCCTTTTAGCCTTATGAATCATTCTCTTTCTCATTCAATAAGTAAAGAACACCTCTAATTTCTTCAAAGAATAACGTCTTTTTCTACCTAATAGGTACAAAATTGTGTTTGAATGTCATCGTCTGCTGCAGATGATACTCAAACACTTGGTTGAAGGCAATCTGCCGCAGAGGATGACACCCAAACACTCGGTTGAAGGCATTCTAATGCAACGGATGACACCCAAACACTCGGTTGAAGGCATTCTGTTGCAGCGGATGATACTCAAACACTCGGTTTAAGGCATTCTGCTGAAACAGATGATACCCAAACACTCGGTTTAAGGCAATCTGCTGCAGGCGATGACCTTCAACCATAATTTTATAACTCAATGTTACCAAATCATGACTTGTTTCCAAAGGGTTGTATGAAATAATCAATAAAACAGACCTTTGATTTCACTATCGTAATTGTAGTAAAGATTTCTAACCATTCAATGATTGACTAATCAGCTAATATTATCCAAAAATATTTGTACACTCGTTTATAATAAGATTCATTTTTTGATCCATAAACTGACACTAACTTCGTTTCTTTGCAGGTATTATGGAAGTAGATTATATAATTGTTGGGCAAGGCTTATCAGGTAGTTTTCTAAGTTGGAAATTAATCAAAGCAGGCAAGAAAGTAGTTGTCATTGATAATGCCTCTCCAAATGTAGCCTCTAAAATTGCAAGTGGAGTTATCAATCCCGTTACAGGACGAAGAATTGTGAGTACATGGATGATCGATAATTTATTGCCTTATTCATTTGAGGCTTATACTGCCTTTGGTTCAGATTTGAATGCTACGCTTATATCACAAAAGAATATCCTAGATTTTCATCCAACCCAACAGATGCAACTTGCTTTTAAGGATAAGATTCCTGTAGAAAATAATTATCTAAGATGTAATGAAGATGAGGGAGAGTTGAAAAAGTTCTTTAATTTCAACTATGGTGTGGGAGAGATAAATCCTTGCTATTTGATAGATGTTTCGCTTTTAATTTCAGAATGGAGAACACAATTAATTGAAAAGAAAGTATTGTTAGAAGAAGATTTTAAATCAGAAAATCTAGCGATTATTTCGCACACTTCTGAAAGTGATTTGCCAATAGAAGAGACTGTAGAGTACAAGGGGATTAAAGCAAAGAAAGTTATTTTTTGTGATGGGGCAAAGGGGGCAGAAAATCCTTTTTTCAAGTTATTACCTTATGCAAAAAACAAGGGAGAAGCTGTGATTGCAGAGATTGATGGACTTCCTCGAAACAATATTTACAAGCATGGATTGAGCCTTGTTCCTTGGAAAGATAATCTTTGGTGGATAGGTTCTACTTACGATTGGAACTTTTCTGATTTGAATCCTACCGCTATTTTTAGGATTAAAGCAGAACAGACATTGCAGCATTGGGTAAAACTACCTTACAAAGTTGTAGGTCATTTGGCAACTGAACGACCGGCAAATTTGGAACGCCGTCCCTTTGTAGGATTACACCCTCTTCACAGTAGTATTGGAATCTTGAATGGTATGGGAACAAAGGGTTGCTCTCTTGTACCCTATTTTGCCAATGAATTGACTGCGTACTTATTGAATAATACACCTATCAACCCTCTAGCCGATGTACAACGCTTTAGAAAAATACTAAGTAGATAATACTTTGAAAAAGACAATTACAAAACGGTCGTATTTTACTAAAAAGTCCTCACAGCCCTTACATTCAAATAAAAATATTGATTAAAATAATATTGATTTCCGTTGCTGAAATATTGTGACCAAGCATAAGAAATTCCCTTTGAAATATAATTGCTACTACTCCAATAATTTGTGGGCGACATATTACCTAAACCTTTTGCCGTAAGATTGGCATAAATCGCATTCAATTCCTCTTTTGACGGTAAAAACCAATCATTATATCCGCCTCCTGTATAGTTTACACAAAGTGTTGCCGCATTATTTACGGTGTTGAAAGTAGTAATTATTTTATGTGTATTTGATGCACCCGTACCTATTGCAGTCGCAGTTGCGCCTGAATTGTCAGAAACTTTTTTCCCACTCCATTGAATACTATCTGTCAAATGGGTAGAATCTGTGTAATAAGTCAAATCGGTCGTATCGCATACAAGCCCATGATTACCTGTAGAATCAATGTAAAAAACGAAGCCACCTGCATAATATTGACCAAAAGTAAATGATGATTTTGCAGGAGTCATAAAAGTAACTTGTTCTCCATAAGCAACCCCGGCACTATTTACAGCAAATGCACGGGCATAATATAAAGTTCTTGGCTTTAGTCCAGAAAAAGAGATAGAAAATGGCGACCTTGTAGTGGTATCCTTTTTATGTGAACTTGAATCATAAATAGGATTAGGGGCTGTATCCCAACAAACTCCTTGATAAATAATCTTCGGTTTGCCCGCATTATCTATTTTAGCAGTAATCGTACAACTGCTATCGTTTGTGCTATCAACAAAGTTCATAATGATAGGTAAATCAGGATTTATGTACGTTAATTTTTTATCATTAAATTTTGAACAGCCGTATATAAACAAAAGAGCAATCAGGAATACACCCGACAAATTGATAAATATCTTCATTGTGTCCTTTAAAAAAAGCTAAATGTTTCGGCAATATTAATGAAAACTAAATGAAAATAAATTTAAGATTATGTGAAGAGTGATTGGATTTTATATTTTGCGAAAAATATTTACTATTTGAATTTCTAGATAAGAAATCATTTATTCGTCATATCAATTACTTTCGCAGCATGCAAAAACAACGTACTGTAGCCTTTCATACTCTTGGATGTAAGCTTAATTTTTCAGAGACATCTACAATTGCAAGACAATTGGAAACTGCAGGATTTGAGAAAAAACATTTCGATTCTGTTGCAGATATTTATGTGATTAATACTTGTTCTGTGACAGATAATGCCGATAAGGAATGTAGATATTTGGTAAGGAGAATTCAAAGGAAATCGCCCGAAAGTATTGTAGTAATTACAGGTTGTTATGCACAATTGAAACCCGAAGAGATAGCGTCAATCCCCGGTGTAGATTTAGTTTTAGGCGCTGCTGAAAAGTTTAATATCGTTCAGCATATCTCCGATTTTGTAAAGGGTGATAGTACAAAAATTAGTAGTTGTGATATTGAAGATGTTACCGGATTTAATGCATCTTATTCTGCTAACGACCGCACGCGTACATTCCTAAAAGTTCAGGATGGCTGCGACTATACCTGTTCATTCTGTACGATTCCAAAGGCGAGAGGCAAAAGTCGAAGCGATAATATTGAAAATGTAGTGAGAAATGTGGAGGAAATTGCAAAGACTTCAGTTAGAGAAATCGTATTGACAGGTGTAAACTTGGGCGACTTTGGAAAGGGACCTGATGGTAATAAGAAAAATAATGAGGAATTCCTACATCTATTACAACAACTCGATGAAGTGGAAGGGATTGATAGATATCGTATTTCTTCAATAGAACCTAACTTATTAACGAATGAAATCATTGAGTTTGTAGCAAAAAGTAAACGTATCATGCCACATTTTCATATTCCACTTCAAAGTGGGAGTAATACTATCTTGGGTTTGATGAAGCGTCGTTATAAAAGGGAATTATATACAGAAAGAGTGGATTTGATTAAGAAAATGATGCCACACTGTTGCATAGGAGTAGATGTTATTGTTGGTTTCCCAGGTGAGACAGAAGAATTATTCAAAGAAACCTTCGATTTTTTACATAGTCTTGACATTTCCTACCTGCATGTATTTACTTATTCAGAAAGACCTGATACAGAAGCAATTGAGTTGAAACCAGTAGTGCCTGTTCATATAAGAAATGAAAGAAATAAGAAACTAAGAAATCTTAGTTTTATGAAGCTGCAATATTTTACACAACAGCAAGTAGGCACGAAAAGAAAAGTGTTATTTGAAATATTCGAAAAAGATGGAATGATGGAAGGTTATTCTGATAACTACATTCGAATAGCAACCCCTTATAGAAAAGAATGGGCAAATGAAATTGTGGAGTGGAAGATGTGATAGGAGTTACGGGATGCATATTTCAAGTTGCAGGTTTCAAGGAAAAGAACGGGCAACTTGAAACTTGTAACTTGTAACTTGTATTACCTCGCTGTCTTTCTAAATCCATTTGCATTTAGAAGTTGCGCATAACCATATAAAATAATCACAACGGCATCTAGTCTTGGTTCCATTAGTTTGTATCTGTTTAATACAATGACTATTGCCGCAATTAAAGACAATATAGCAGCAGGGAAAAAGTAGCTGATAGACAGTTTCTTTCTGCTATTACTATCTAAAATGTTGGATGCTGCTGCTGCAACAAATAAAAGTGAACTTATAAATGCTATCCATGGGTATTTAAAGTGTCCAATTGCCCTAGGACTAATTGCCATCCAAAAAACCAAATAAATCAAACCAAGTCCCACAGTAAAAATCAAGGAAGGGTAAACTGCTTTATTTAAGGGCACTTTCCTGATTTTATAAAATGCTAATACATGAAATAAATTTGCAAACCCATATCCAATTAAACTAATAATTAGGGAGGGGTCTTTAGTCACAGTATCTTCAATATTGGGATTTACAAATGCCCTAAAAATATCTGAAATCCAAAGAAATGCTATTGCAGCAAAGAAGAATATCTTTAGTGTTCTTGAATGTGTAGGTTTTAAGCTGACAAATAAATAAATAGCAAGTATAGGCATTAACATTACCCTGACAATTGAAGCAAGAAAATACTGCTCACTAAAAATCAGTAACGATCCGGCTATCAATACAACCCAATACAGAAAAAAAAGCCATGTCTTTGCACCCTCCATTAATAAAATTTGTATCAGCGAAAATATTAGAATAATGTATATGAAGTACTCTTTTATCAAAAATTAATTAAAATTGTTTAAAAAGAAGGTTAACAAACTAATTTTGCATCATGCTAACAGAACAAGAAGAGAAGTTTATACAATGGTGGGAAGAGAATAGAGAATCTCAAAAGAAGAGTTTTAAACAGTTTTTTAAAGGACTTTCAAGAGGACTTGCCATCAGTTGTGGTATTGTATTTATAGTGATAATAGGTTGGTACAAAAGAGCAAATATGGAAGCAAATAGTCAAATGAGTATTTCAATATTTCTTATTGCACTTATTGGAATTGCGGTTTTCATGGCTTGGTTGTACCAAAACTACCAATGGGAAATGCAAGAACAACAATATTTAGAATTAAAAGCTCGGAAAAGATAAGATAATTGATAATGGTTAATGGTTAATGGTTACCTATATTAGTTAAATAAGTAACAAATTGCCTATTTAGTTTCCATTAACAATTAACCATTAATCATTAACCACTAACAATTATCAATTATCAATTATTAATTAATAGTGACATCACATAATCATTCATATAATAACCATCACCAATATGAAAATCCTGTTCCCTTAAAATTTCAAAACCCATCTTTTGATAAAATCCTACTGATTTATTCTTTCTATTAACCTGCAATACCAACTCCTTACCTCCCGAATCAATGACTCTTTTAATGACTTCTTGCAATAATTTTTTTCCAGCACCCACTTTTTGTGCTTTAGGATTTACATAAAGCTTATCTAATTTATAAATTCTTTCTTCTTTGAATTTGTAACAGGCAAAACCAATTGCAGTTCCATTTAATTCGGCAATGATATATGAATGTCCTAAGAACATCTCTTCTTCCAAAATATCTGTACTATATCGTTGATCTAACATGTATTCCACTTGCCTTGAAGGAATGATTCTATTATAAGTGACAGGCCATGTTTCGTGTGCTATCTCCTGAATTGCAGGAATATCATCATTTACAGCACTTCTGATTTCGAGAACCGTATTAGACTTATTCATCAGACTATATTATTTTATTTTAAAAAACTTATGTTGTAACCAATTACTTAAGTAAGCACTTCCAATACCAATTACTGCTCCTGCCAATACATCTGTAGGATAATGTTCGCCCAAATATAAACGAGAATAGCCAACAGAAGTTGCATACAAATAAGCGGGCACTACCATATACCATTTCTTGCATTCAATCGATAAAGATGCAGCCAAAGAAAAGGCAGTAGATGTATGTCCTGAAGGGAATGAATTACCCGTTTCTGCATTGTCATACGGATTAATGATTGTGGGATATTTTGTGTAAGGTCGAGGTCTGTTTATAGCAAACTTTAGTCCTTGAGTAATTGCAGTGTTAACAGCAACTGCACCCACTATTTTCCATCCGTGTTGCTGTAATTCCTTGTCATGATGAATATAACCTGCCAACAAAACTCCCGCCGGAACAGCCAATGTAATTGGATATACGGAAGAAGTTGTCTTCTGCCAATATTTAGAAGATGGAATTGACGGATTAATGTTGTCCAACAAATTCACTTCACCTGATTGGGCAAAAAGATGGTTTCCTCCAATTAATAGTGCAAACAAAAGAGAGGCACGTAACAGCCTCCGTTTAGTGACAGTGATATTAAATATTTGCGAGACTCTCTTCAATAGTCTTAATTCTTGCTTCTGCATCTGCTTGTTTTTTTCTTTCTAACTCTATCACTTCGGGTCTTGCATTCTGCACAAAACGTTCATTACCTAACTTCTTTAATACAGATTGTAGGAATCCTTGTTGATGTGCCAAATCCTTCAGCAACTCCTGTTTCAAAGCAGTAGAATCCAATTCCTTTTCGCTTTCAATATAGAACTTATCTCTCTCAACAGCCACTACGATTGTATTTGCAACGGTATTGTCTGTAAATGAAATCTCTGCGGCATTCACTTGTTTAGAAAGTATAGATTCTATTGCTTGATAATTAGCAGTTTCTGCCGTTTGAATATGCAGTTTGATTGTTTCTTTTGGCTTAATCTGATTCTTATTCCTAGCATCACGTAATGCAGTGATTACCTGTTTCAATAATTCGCCTTGTTGTAAGGTATCTGCATCAGGTACTCCAATCGGTAGATTAACTTTCACACATAAATCATCTGATTGTTCTTTTAAAAGATGATAAATCTCTTCTGAAACAAAAGGCATGAAAGGATGAATCAACTGCATCAGTTCTTCGAAGAAACCAACAGTCTTTTCATATATTTCTTTGCTGATTGGTAGTTCAAAACCAGGTTTTACCCATTCCAAATACCAACTACAGAAATCATCCCAAACCAAGGAGTAGATGGTCTTCAACGCTTCGCTCAATTTGAATTGTTCCATCAAGACCTCTACTTCAGTTTTAACTTGATTCAAGCGAGAAGAGAACCACATAATAGGAAAAGGAGTTGTAAGTTGTAAGTTATAGGTTGTAAGTAAAGAATCATGTTCTGACTTATTACTTATTACTTCCAACTTATTACCTTCTTCTTGCCTTCCTTCCCACATCTTCACCAACTTCAGGGCATTCCAAAGTTTATTATTAAAGTTTCTTCCTTGTTCCAAACTGCTTTCGTCAAACAGTAAATCATTGCCCGCAGGGGAGGCAATCATGATTCCAAAACGTACGGCATCGGCACCATATTGTTCAATCAATCCTAATAAATCGGGTGAGTTGCCTAATTGCTTACTCATCTTCCTGCCTTGCTTATCACGCACCATTCCAGTGAAATACACATCTTTGAATGGTAATTGATGCTTGAATTCATAACCAGCCATAATCATCCTAGCCACCCAAAAAAAGATAATATCCTGTCCTGTTACCAAGGTAGTGGTTGGGTAATAATAGTTTATTTCCTCATTATCAGGATTGCTGATGCCCTTAAATACTTCTATCGGCCATAACCAAGAGGAGAACCAAGTATCCAGAACATCTTCATCTTGAAATAAATCATTAATGGTCAAACTAGCATTAAAAGCTTGTGCCTTTGCCAATGCTTCATCTACTGTTTTAGCAACAAATACATTTCCATTTACATCATACCAAGCAGGAATCCTTTGTCCCCACCACAACTGACGGCTGATACACCAATCCTTTATGTTTTCCAACCAATGCTTGTAGGTATTCTTTGTTTTTGCAGGATGGAAAGTTATTTCATCACTCATCACAGCTGATAATACTTCAGGATTCTTATTAATGAATCCTTTCATATCCATAAACCATTGAAGGCTTAACCTAGATTCTATAACAGCACCTGTTCTTTCGCTCGTTCCTACCTGCCCCTTATAATCCTCGATTTTTTCTATTTGACCTAATGCAGCAATATCTTCTACAATCTTTTTTCTTAGATCAAACCTGTCAACACCTACATAAGAAAGTACTAAATCAGAAGGGTTTTCATCCATCAATCCATTAGCCACAAACTTACCTTCTGCATCGAGCGTGTCAATTGTTTTAAGGTTATGCTTCCGCCCAATTTCATTATCATTCTTGTCGTGTGCAGGTGTAATTTTCAATGCCCCCGTACCAAACTCTGCATCCACATAGTCATCGGCGATGATTGAAATCTTCCTATTAATAATTGGTACAATTACTTCCTTCCCAATCCATGCTTTATAACGATCGTCATTTGGATTCACGCAGATAGCCACATCACCTAGGATAGTCTCGGGACGGGTAGTTGCTACCATCATGAATTTGGAATTATCTTCTACCAAAGGATATTTAACGTAGTATAATTTGCTGTCAATATCTTTAAAGATAACTTCTTCATCGCTCAAGGCAGTTTTTCCAACAGGATCCCAATTAACCATCCGCATGCCACGATAGATGATGCCTTTCTCGTGCAAATTGATGAAGATATCTATGACGGATTTATAGTAATCCGCATCCATTGTGAAAGAAGTCCGTTTCCAATCGAGGCTACAACCAATTTTCTTTAATTGTTGCAAGATGATCCCCCCATATTTTTCCTTCCATTCCCAAGCATAACTTAAAAATTCATCTCTAGATAAAGATGATTTCGAAATACCCCTTTCCCTCAACATGCCTACCACTTTTGCTTCAGTAGCAATAGAGGCGTGGTCAGTTCCGGGCACCCAACATGCATTCTTACCTTGCATCCTTGCACGACGTACTAATATATCCTGAATGGTATTGTTCAAACAATGCCCCATGTGCAACACACCTGTAACATTTGGAGGAGGAATTACTACTGTAAAAGATTCACGCCCATCGGGTTTACTGCTGAAATAATCTTTCTGCAACCAATGTTCATACCACTTATTATCAATCAACGACGGTTCAAAATTCTTGCTTAATTCCATTTTTATTAGTGAGTTAGGTACTGTACTATTGTAGTTACAAAATACAGTTCCTTATTATACAGATATATTTTTAGTTGCCAAAAGTAAGGAAAACAAAAAGGTTGTATTAAAATAGCAAGGAGAAAAGTTTTTTTGAATAAAAATAACCTAGAAGTAAGCGATTTCTTGGCAAAAAATATGTTGGTATTTAAATGAAAGTCGAAAGCTATGATATATTAGAATGAAAAAATCATTACTAAATCCATGCAAAGTAATTTTCTAGATCTAGAACATTCAACTTAAGGCTTATTAGACACTGAAATGATACAAGCAAATGGCAACGCATTATATCACAATTAAAAAGTCATTTTATAAATTCTATTGTTCGATGCATTAGTTTCAAAGTCCGTTACTACTCAGGAGTTTCTACCACAAGGGCAACGAAGAAAAAACAAGGAGCACTAGGACTTCTTTTTAAAATAATTGACAGGCAAATATATAAATTGTATACTTTACCTTGTGTTTCTTTGTTCAAATCCTGAGACCCTAGTGGTAAAAATACCTGAGTAATAACCAAAATCCATATTTGTAGTCCATTAACTAGAAAAAACGGTACCAATTAGTCCTTAAAACAAAATCACCCTAACTCATTCCTCTTAATTCACTACTCACCAATCACCTCTTACTTCTTCACCTTATCAATAAATTGGTCTTCATTAATTGCATCTCCCTCGCTGCCTCTATTTGCTAAGCCTCCTGTAGCAGCCCGAGAGGGGAT
>CANCKV010000043.1 GCA_947378615.1 Chitinophagaceae bacterium
GTAAAATGCAACTACAAACTGAGTGGAAATATCGTCCGATTTAATATTCAAGATATTATCAGTAAAGATGCTACCCTGATAATTGACCCTCAATTTATCTTTTGTTCTTTCACAGGAAGTAAGATTGATAATTGGGGTTATTCGGCTACTTATGATAATCAAGGTAGTTTTTATGCAGGAGGTATTGTTTTTGGTTCGGGATTTCCTGTATCAAATGGGGCTTATCAAACAACTTTTGGTGGAGGAAATAATGGTACGGGCGAAGGTTCTCCACATGGATTTGATATTGGTATCATGAAATTCAATTCTGCCGGAACTCGTGTTATTTATGCAACTTACATTGGCGGAAGTGGAAATGAATATCCACATAGTTTGGTAGTGGATGAAAATCATAATTTGATTGTTTCTGGAAAAACAACTTCTGCTGATTACCCTTCTACTCAATCACATTATGGTTCAGGTAGTCCTTCAAGTGGTAATTTCGATATTATTTTGACCAAATTAAATGCATCAGGAACTGGCTTGATAGGTTCAAGAGTAATAGGTGGAACAGGAAATGATGGTGTCAATATTGGCAATAAATATTCTTCTCCTTTTGGGGTTCAATCCATCCGAAAAAGCTATGGTGACGATTCTCGAAGTGAAGTAATTATTGATAGTGTTGGGAATGTTTATTTGGCATCTTGTACACAATCAAATGACTTTCCAGTTACCGCAAATGCGGTTCAACAATCTCATGCAAGGAGTTTCGGGGGTTTCAATCAAGATGCTATTGTCATCAAGACCTCTCCCGATTTAAGTACTATTCTTTTTAGTACTTATCTCGGAGGCAATGGCGATGATGCTGCTTTTATAATTGCCTTCGACCCTTTAACAAATAATCTAGCTATTGCAGGAGGAACTGCAAGCACTGACTTTCCGGGGGATACTACAAATGTTAAATATCCAAAATTTCAAGGGGGTACTTGTGATGGCTTTATTACCCTGATGAGCAATGATGGCAATAGATTAATTAAAACATGTTATTTAGGTACAAAAGGCGACGATATTATATATGGAGTACAGTATGATAAGTGGGGATACCCGTATATATTGGGAACGACTACAGGTAGTTGGCCTGTTGAGAATGCGAAATTTGTTCAGGCGGGTGGTAAACAATTTATTGCGAAGATGAATCGTGATTTAAGCGGTTTTGTTTATTCTACTACATTTGGAACTACTGCTGCACAATCACCAAATATTTCACCTACTGCTTTCCTAGTAGATAGATGTGAAAATGTGTATGTTTCTGGTTGGGGTGGGCTTGGAAATACGTGGCAAAAGTATCCTAGTGAGGGAACGATAGGACTTTCGGTTACGAATAATGCTATTAAGCGTTTGACAGATGGAAGTGATTTCTATTTCTTTGTTTTGGAGCGTAATGCAAATAGTCAATTATATGGGAGTTTTTTTGGTCAGAATGGTGGTCAGTATCCTGATCATGTGGATGGAGGAACGAGTCGTTTTGATAAAAATGGGGTGATTTACCAATCAGTTTGTGCTAATTGTGGAGGTGGTGCAAGTTTCCCTACCACTTCGGGTTCTGCATATCCAAGAAATGGTACTAATAATAGTAGTGGATGTAATTTGGCAGCCATCAAAATTGCTTTTAATTTGTCAGGGGTAGCCACTTATTTACGTAGTACTATCAAAGGAGTACAGGGTAAGATAGTTGGCTGTGTGCCATTGACAGTAAATTTTCAAGATATATATGGGGAGGGTCAGAAATATATTTGGAGCTATGGCGACGGCACTCCAAAAGAAACCACTTTAAAACCTTCCACAAGTCATACCTATAATAATGTAGGCACCTATTCAGTTTCTCTTGCATCAATTGATTCAAATACCTGCAATATTGCCGATACAGCCTATTTAAAGATTACCGTAGCAAACGATGAAGCAAAGTTTAGGCTGACTCCACAAAAAACGGGAAGTTGTGCATCTCAAACTTATACTTTTACGAATAATGCAACGGCAATACGAACTTTCAAAAATAATAGTTTTACAATAGATTATGGAGATGGAACTGCACCACAAGTGATGGGTGCGAATACAATAACTCATTCCTATCCGTCTGATGGAACCTATAAGGTTAGTCTAACATTAACGGATACTAATTATTGTAATGCCCCCGATTCTGTTCAATTAATTCTCCGTATTGCACAGAATGTAAAGGCAATCATAAAAATGGATTCTGTCGGTTGTGCCCCTTATAATGCAATCATTAAAAATGCTTCTTTAGCCGGTACTAAGTTCTTATGGAATTTTGGAGATGGAACTATTGACAGCACAACTGATATTCAAATAAATCATGAATATGTTCAAGTGGGAAACTATATTATCACTTTAAAAGCGATAGATAGTTCTACTTGTAATATAAAAGATAGTACTAGTTTTGTTTTGGTGACGAAATCAAAGCCTACTGCTGCATTTTCTTTTTCACCAAATCCTCCACAATCCAATCAACCCATTTTATTTACGAATCTTTCTACTAATGCTGTTCAATATGAATGGTTCTTTGACGATGGTGATTCACTCCTTACTTCTAGTATTAACCCTCCTATTTCACATACCTACAATGAAAGTACTACCTATCGGGCAACGTTAATTGCTATAAATCCATCTGGATGTGCAGATACGGTATTTCAGGATATAAAAGCTATTATTGTTCCTGATGTAAAAGTGGCAAATGCAATTGCACCTAATGGAACGAATCGAACAATTAAGGTGCATGGATTTGGAATTGATAAAATGAAGTGGATGATTTATGATCGTTGGGGACAAGTGGTCTTTCAAACCACAAATATTAATGATGAATGGGATGGCACATTTAATAGAAATGGCAAGATTCTTCCCGCAGATGTATATTCATACACACTTGATGTTACATTTACAAATAAACAGAATTATAGCACGAAGGGTGATATCACTTTGCTTAGATAAAACTTAATGAAAATTTTAAAATACATAACACTCTTTTTATTATTAATTGTAGGAAAAGTAACTGCACAACAGTTGCATTTTTCTCAATATTTTAATACACCTTTATTAGTTAATCCTGCTAATACCGGTTTTAATCCTGACTATGACTATCGAATTGGAGGTAGTTATCGCAATCAATGGGCAAATGTGATAGCGAATCCTTATCAGACAACAAATCTTTGGGGCGATGCTCAATTGTTTATGAATAAAATTGAATCAGGATGGGCTGGCATTGGAGGAACTATTTATAAAGATCAGGCGGGTACAGGTAATTTATCTACAACACAGGGTTACGCCTCAATTGCTTATCATCAGATGATTGGAAATTCGAGTTTGCTAAGTTTGGGATTCAATGCAGGTATGGTAAATCAGCAGGTGGATGCAAGCAAACTAATTTTTGATAACCAATGGAACAATACGTCGGGCCAATTCAATGGCTCAAACGGAGAGGTGCTAGACAAAACGAATATCAATTACTTCGATTTGCATGTTGGCGTAAACTATGCCTACTTTTTAACTGATAAGGCGTATTTTAATCTAGGCTTAAGTGCACAACATCTCAATACACCTACTGCAAGTTTTTTTCCTGTCTCTTCAGGATTAAATCAGAAAGTACCCGTTCGCTATAACTTTTTCTTGAATGCGAATTACAAGATTGGGGATTTATGGATACTTAATCCAAATATGTATATCAGTGAATCAGAGGGAAGTAAGGAAGTGGTACTTGGCATGAATGCTATGCGGAATTTGAGTGATGATGGAACAAAACAACTCATTGCTGGGATTTATTATCGTAATAAAGACGCAATCATACCGATGGTGGGTTATCAGATTAACGATTTGATGTTTACAGTGAATTATGATGTGACCACCTCTAGTTTAAGTGGCTTTAATGGTTTGCAGGGGGCTTATGAGGCATCGATTATTAAAAGAGCGATTTATATGAAAGGACATAGAGGAATTAAGTGTCCGGTAATGAAGTTTTAGATAATGAAAGAACTTATATAAGGAAAGGCTAATCACAATTTGCGATTAGCCTTTCTTTTATTAACACATTGTGGTGAGTATTTTATTAAACTTAATCAACCTACCACTTTTTTACTTTATTTTCTGACAATATCTGCTCCTAAAGCCCTTAACCTAGTGTCAATATGTTGATACCCTCTATCAATCTGTTCGATATTTTGTATGGTACTCTTTCCTTCGGCACTCAACGCAGCAATCAGCAACGCCTGCCCAGCCCTAATATCGGGACTACTCATTGTGATGCCTCTTAATGGATGTTTTCTACCTAGACCAATGACCGTAGCCCTATGAGGATCGCACAATATAATTTGCGCACCCATATCAATCAGTTTATCTACAAAGAACAAACGACTTTCAAACATCTTCTGATGTATCAATACACTACCCTTCGCCTGAGTAGCGATTACTAACATAATACTAATTAAATCGGGTGTAAATCCTGGCCACGGATGATCGTAAATAGTTAAGATGCCTCCATCAAGAAAAGTAGTTACTTCGTAGCTATCTTGAGCCGGAATATAGATATCGTCACCATTAATTTGGAATTGAATACCCATTTGAGCAAATTTTTCTGGTATCATTCCCAATTGATGAATGCCGGCCCCTTTTATCGTGAGTTCACTCTGTGTCATTGCCGCAAGGCCAATAAAACTGCCTACTTCAATCATGTCGGGCAACATTGTATGTTCGGTTCCTCCTAATAATTCAACGCCCTCAATTACCAATAAATTACTTCCAATACCATTAATCTTAGCCCCCATCCTAGTTAGCATATTACATAATTGCTGAATATAGGGTTCGCAAGCGGCATTATAAATGGTAGTAGTTCCTTCGGCCAAAACTGCAGCCATAATGATGTTGGCAGTACCTGTGACAGAGGGTTCGTCAAGCAGCATATAGGCTCCCTTTAACTGAGGAGCCGACAATTTAATGCAGCTTAATACATTGTCATATTCATATTTTGCACCTAACTTTTCGAAACTTAAAATATGAGTATCTAATCTACGACGACCAATTTTATCTCCTCCTGGCTTAGGAATATAGGCAGTTTTAAATCTAGCTAACATGGGTCCTGCCAATAAAACAGAACCACGCAATCGCCCTCCTTTCAGTCTGAATGTGTCGGAAGTAAAAAAACTCGTATCAACATTATCCGCAGTAAAAGCACAGGTATGCCGATCAATTCTATTCACTTTTACACGCATGTCGCCCATCAATTCGATGAGTAAGTTGACATCTAGAATATCAGGAATATTATGTATGGTAATAGGTTCTTTGGTTAATAATACGGCACATATTATTTGTAATGCCTCGTTTTTTGCTCCTTGTGGGATAATTGTTCCTGCTAATTTGTTTCCCCCATGTACGATAAATGATGTCATGCTGCAATATTAAATCAATAGTTGATTAAGATAAGAAAAATTATAGAATTAGAAAATGGAATACTACTGAATAGGATTTGAAAGAATACTATTGAATATAGTAACAAAAAAAATGCCCACTCTTTTCAGAGTGAGCATTTTTTATATGATAAGAAAGTACTACCTAGAGCCTATATAAACTAGAGTATCGGTAGATAGACGAGCTGCAGGACCTGCACCCCATGTAAATGAAATAAAGAATGTTTTAGTATCAGGGTCATAATGACTGTTATAACTTGGGTCATTCATTGCTCCGGAAGGTGAAGTAATCGTAACCGAATTATCTGCTTTAATAGTTAGAGTTGGAATACCAACAGCGATACCTGTTGTTCCATTCCCCCAAACAGCAACATCACTAAAATCAACGGAATTCACACCACTTGTTAGTAAACTACGGCTTACACCTGAAAAGTAACCTGTTAAAGTAGCATCTCCTGCTCTCAATGCATATCCATTCATTACATATTTACCATCCCATTTGTTTTTAATGGCAACTTTGCATTGTGCAGAAGTTCTAATTTCACTAATCAAACCACCTGCAGGTACTCCAACTATTTTGTAAGAGAGCATATAGCTTGCCAACAAATTTACTTTTGAACTAATGATATTCACATTCAAATAACCAAATTGTTTTCCTGCAGGAATTACAACTGTCAACGGTGTTGTAGTTGTATAAGTTGAATCAGGCAGAAATTCATATTTAGTACCATTTGCCTTGTTAAAGGCAGCAATAGCGTCATTATCTTTCGCTAGAGTAACAGTAACATCACTAGAATAAGTTCCAGATGTTGTATTTAAATAAACCGGTATTTGTAAAAGTTGAGGGGTACTCTTAATACCAAAAGCAGCGGAAGTAACACGGTCGGCTGCGCCTAATGAAGGATCTTCACTTGGGGCTATTTCAAATACTTTGGCACCCATTATATCTCCAAGATTTACATCATTTAATGTTTTTAAGCATGAGGTAAGACCTACAAACCCAAAAAGAACTAAGACTACAAAATGTATATTTTTCATTTTTTTTATTTTAATTAGTTAATAATTTAAATCATTATTAAGGTTGCCAGAAGATTTTTGTGTACAACGTTACATTTCCTTGTGCTTTAACACTATTAGGATTTGTGTTTATCTCTGTTTGAGGATAAAGTAACCTAACAGGAATATCGCCTGCACTTGGATTTATTGAACCTGGTACGTCAGCTGGAATTTTTGTTCTTCTGTAATCAGCATAAACTTCTAATGGATTAATTACATTCATAGAAGCCCACTTTTGAGTCATTATGGTTGTTAAAGGGTCTGTTGAAATATCTATATTAACAGTTTCATCCTTTTGACCATAATAATCGGAAGCATAAGTTGGGTCACTACCATATCCACAATAAACAAACGATTCATCTAATGCAGATTTAAATAATGCCTTATAATCACCGCCTGTCAATAACCCTCTTTGTGCAGCTTCTGCTTGAATAAATAAGCTTTCGAAAGATGTCAAAACAGGTGAAGATTGAGTTGCAGAACCAATTATTGATCCTTCCCCTAATCCAATTCCAGAAATTACTTTGTTAGGTAAACCTTGAACACCAAAGTCATTTCCTGCAAAGCTAGAACCCTTGTAAGGAGCATAAAAGAAAAAGATTCTATCGTCATTATAGTTCTCATAAAAGTTGATTGCATAGGAATTAGCACGATAATAGCCATAATTAGATGCTAAGTTACCCGCAGCAGAATATCCATAATCAAAATAAAATGGATTTTCGTGTGCATCAGCATCGTTTGAAAAACCAGGATTAGCCATTGCGCTTTGACCTACACCTAAAAAACCATTCGCATCGTTGTTTACTATAGCAAGTTCTTTAGCATAAAAACTAGGCTTTGTACCAACTTCAGAATAACGCAACAATAATCTTAACTCAAGTGTATTGATGAATTTTAACCATAACGATTGCTTGCCCTGAAACATAATATCAGAATTAGCAGTAGGACCAACAAGTTTGGTATCATCAAAACTACTGATTAAAGTACGAGCTGAATCCAATTGTACGAAAAGGTCTGCGTAAATTGCCGCTGCATCATCATATTTAGGCGTTGGATATTTTTCAATTTGCAACGCTTGACTATAAGGTACATTTCCGTATAAATCTACTAGATTATGATAACAATATACTTTTAAAGCTTTTGCTATCCCAGCATAAAAGACATCTTTATCAGGACGTATTGCCTCTGCAGACTTTTCTATATAATCAAGATTTTTGATGGCATAATAGAATTCTGCCCAAACACCTTGATAATAGGAGTTACTAAACTTGTAAGTAACTTCGGTAATATTTGGTGCATAACCACCACTTACTGCCCAAAATCCCATCCAATACTTAGAAAATTCTAACCCGTTTGAAACGTTAGTTGCAATAGAATTTAATGCAGCAGGTAACACCAACTGATAACTAGCAGTTAGCGGTTGATTGGGACTAGTATTCACATCGAAGAAACTCTTTTTACAAGAAACCCCGATGATAAACACAAATAATACAATTATTAAATTTATTTTTTTCATTTTATCTCTTTTTAAGTTTAAATAATTATTAGAAAGTAACAGCTATGTTAAAGCCCCAAAATCTAGTTGGAGGTGTTTGATTAACACTTGTAAAACCTGCATCATTGAATGATTGACCATAAGCATTTGTAGCATTGTCATTAAATTCAGGATCAGTCCAAATGTTATCTTTAGGTCTGAAAGTTAATAAATTCCTTCCAAAAACACTAATTGTAGCTGCTTTCAAGTATTTAGATGCAGTTATCAACTTTTCAGGAAGTTTGTAACTCAAAGATAATTCTCTTAATTTCCAGAAAGAAGCACTCGTTACATAAGGAGTACCAATTCTGTTAATATTACCTGACCAGAAATTGTAAACATTACTAATTGTTCTGTTATTATTTGCTACGTATTTTCCTGTAGCATCTGCATAAACAGAATTAGGGAATACAAATTTCTCACGATTTCCATAAGTAGAATGTGCAGAAATACCAGAAAAATCTAAATCTTGTCCAATACCATTAAATATTACTCCACCACCTCTGTAATCAGCAACTGCAGCTAAAGTGAAGTTCTTATAGGATAAAGAGGTATTGATACCTAAACGGTATGGGTTGAAGGCAGAACCTACATTGATTAAACTCGATCCACGAGAAGGATCTCCATTGTCATCAACAATTACTTTTCCTGTTGCTGCATCTCTAGCCCAATCATAAACTTTCAAAGATGGAAATGCTTTTCCTACAATTGCATAAGATGAATTACCTAAGAAAATATCTGCATTTCCAGGAAGGGCAACCACTTTATTAAAGATATAATTAAAGTTAATTCCAATATCCCATCTAAAACCATCTTTAGTACTTAATAACGGTGTAAATCTCAAATCAGATTCAACACCAATATTTTGTGTTTCTCCATTATTAATTAATGTTGTTCCATACCCTGTAGCTCCTGAAACTTGAGAAGACAAAGTTTGATTAGTTGTATTTGATTTGTAGATAGCACCTTGTAAATTGATTCTATTTTTCAAGAAACCAAGTTCAGCACCTACTTCAATTTCTGTTGTTCTTTCATCCTTAATTCCTTTATTATTTAAAGTGTAACTAGTTGCAAATCCTGAAGTATTTCCAAATGGAAAGTTAGAGGCAGTAGCAAAAGTATTTTGCAAATTATAAGCACCAAAAGGAGATATATTATCAAGATTCACTTGTCCTGTAACCCCATAAGAAGCACGAACCTTTACAAAATCCAAGAATTTTCCTTCGAATAATTTAGGAAATGCATCAGATGCAATAAAAGACAAATCCGCACCACCATAAGAGAATGGATCAGATACTGTAGAATAATGAGAATGTCTATAAGCAGCACGACCAAATAAATAGCCCTTATAGCCAATAGTAGCCTCTGCAAATGAACCTTCAGTATTTCTTTGGAAATCATTTTCATAGGCAGTAGGGCTACCTACACGAGTACCAATATTGAAGAAATTATTAAAGTTCAAGGCTGTTGCTCCGATACCCAAGAATTTCATGTAATCAGATTGGAAATTTTGTCCCAATATCAACTTAGTAGAAATTTGATTGAATTTTTTATGTAGAGTCACCAACAAATCACCAGTTAATTTTGAATTAAATACATTTCCTTCGTTCATTGATGGATTTGTATGTTTTACACTAGACGCCAAATTTGAAACCCCATAAGGATCTCCTTGTTCGTATAAGGAATAATCAACTCCATTTGAAGTAGTTTTATACAAATCTTCATGACTAGTGTAACCAATCCTATAACTCGCATCCATCCAATCTGTTACCTTAAGAGCAGCAGAAATATTACCAATTAAATACTCATCTCTTCCTGTAATTCTAGAGTTATTAATTTGCCACCAAGGATTAGGATAGTAAGCATTGAAATAATTATTTGCATTACCAAACGAGTTTAAATCAGTTGTATTTTGAAACCATCTCAAATCAACGTGTGCAGGCGTATTCAATACAGCAAAATAAAGTGGCCGACTTTGGAAAAATCCTGGTCCTGCAGTATTTACATCACTTTGAGTGTAAGAAACACTATATTCAATTTTAAATTTATCAAAATCTCTTGAACCAGCTACACGTGCATTGTTTTTACGAAACATATCGTGTGGTACAATACCTTCTGAATAAACATTCTGAAGACCTACGAAAATTGAACTTTTCTCGTCTCCTCCAGAAAAAGATACATTGTTTTGAGTTGTAAACCCTTTATCCCAGAAGTTTTTCTTAGCATCTCTTAATGGACTATATTTTACCATTAAAGTAGAATCATAGTAAGAACCGTCTGCTCTATACATGCGTTTAGGAGTTCCAAGTGCTACTGTGCTACCATCATAACGAGGACCAAAACTTTGATTCTCATAAGGTACATATAATGCTTTTCCTGTTAATGGGTCAATACCACCTGAAGACTTTCCTTCACCACCATAAGAACCAAAATCATATTGTAAATCTGGCATTAAAGAAACTCTTTCAAATTGAATATTTGAAGAGAACTTCACACGAAGTTTTCCTCTAGTATTTCCTTTTTGAGTAGTAACTACCATTACACCGTTTGAACCTTCTGAACCATATAAAGTAGAACCTTCTGAACCTTTAATAATGGTGATATTATCAATATCATCAGGATCAATAGAAGATAAATAACTTGAAGGAACAATTGCACCATCCACAACAAGTAACGCTTCATTGTTTCCTGTAATAGATCTATTACCTCTTAAATTGATACGTACTGTAGGATTAACACCATTGTTAGTCGTTTGAATTTGCAAACCAGATACTTTACCAGTCAATCCAGTAGCAGCATTTGTGACGTGACCTTGTGTTAACACATCGCCACTAACTTTTTGTGTTGCATACCCAATTTCTTTTGGTTGACGTTTTATACCAAAAGCTGTAACAACCACTTCATCAATAATTGCATCTTGATTACTCAAAGAAACAGAAATGGTTTTTGAATTTCCCACTTTTACTTGTTGGGAAGAAAAGCTAACGGCACTAATAATAAGTACATCACTAGCCTTAACATTGATTTTGTAAGTTCCATCGGCTTCTGTAGCGACACCTTGTTGTGTTCCCTTTACAGTTATGGATGCCCCCGAAATAGGCTTGCCATCTTTGTCAATTACTTTCCCTGTGATGGGTCTTGTTTGGGCGATGGATGCCGCAAATAAGCCCACAACCATTACCGTTAAAAGCAGGATTTTCTTCATGTTCATAATATTTTAGGTTAGCAAAGTAGTGATTTTATATGAAACGTTAATTAAATATTAATAAAATGTTATCTTTTTTTGTTAAATATTCGTAAACAGCATTAACAAAAC
>CANCKV010000044.1 GCA_947378615.1 Chitinophagaceae bacterium
GTTCAAACAGAAGGAGCAGTAACGGGGCTAAGACTTTTCTTCTCAGGAGTGCCTATTTTAGGTACACTAATCGCAATGTGGGTAATGAGGAATTATGACTTGACAGAAGAAAAAGCAAGAGAAATAAAGAAGGAGTTGGATGCGAGAAAAAGCTAAACAAATAGGCGCATAGCGACATAGAAATAGTTTTTTTCTTTATTTTATCTAAAAGAGGTCACATAGAAATTCTACTTTTTGAAAAGAAGTTATAGGGTAGAATAGGGTAGAAAGTCTATGCTTATTCTATTTGTCTTTTGTGTGTAGCGTTTATTCTTTTTTTTAGATGAAAATATAATGCTACTCAACATAAGTCATTATGTACAACTTCTTTCCCCCATTTTTTCCTTATCATTATAAAATTGTTATCAAACTTGCTTTATTTTCATTTGAGAAATGGTTTGTAGGTAATTTCTACTTATTTTGCCCACTTGACTACTTTTCACATTATGAGGAAATACTTGATACTAATGACTTTTATTAATGTTGCGTTTGCAGCTTTAGGTCAGAAAGGAACATTTATTGCCTTAGATAATACCAAAAGTCTATACTCTTTAGACGTAAATGGGTGTAATAAAACTCCCCTTAATTTTTGTACCAACTTTGCGGGAAATCCTTTGTCAATTGGTATGTTTGGCAACATATTATACATTAATGACAATAAAGGGAATTTATACAGTAATACCTTAAATGCAAATGGAACTGTAGGTAATTGCACAAAGATTGGTACTTTCTTGAGTAAAAGCAGTGCCATTTATGGGCTTACTGTCGGGGCAAACGGTATTGTTTATGCCGCAAGTACAAACTTGATAGAAACCTATAATCCTTCTACGAATACTTTTGGCACACTAGGGTATTTGCCTGCCAATTTTAGTATTGGTGGTGATTTATTGATTTATCAGGGTCAGTTATTTGAAGTGTGTAGCAATAATAATGTTCAAGGTGAGAATGACCTAGTAAAGGTTGATGAACTAAATCCATCTTTAAGTACTATTTACATGAAATTTACTACAAGTAGTATATTTGGTTTTGCAAGCGTTACGATTCCCTGCAGTAAAAATCAACTTTTTGCAGTTGACCAATCTGGGAATCTTTTTAACGTGGATATGGAAAACAAAACACAATCAACGACACCTATTTGTAATTTTGGAATAAAAATTAATGATGCCGCTAGTATTGCCGAAACAGAAAGTACACCTCCTCCTGACCCTCCGAAAGCAATCAGTCCAATAGTATATTGCGTAAATACTTTATCAACCCAATTAAATGCAGTTTCAGGTATCAATGACACCTTAAAATGGTATTCCCAATCAATAGGAGGCACTACTATAATGTCACCCACTCCTTTTGTTGGTAGTACTTCAAGTTCTGATACTTTTTATGTCAGTCAGCTTGATACAACTTCAAAATGCGAAAGTGAAAGGACTCAAATTATTGTTAATGTAGATACGTTCTCTACTCCTTCAATAAATATAAAAGCGATTTCTACCAATAACTGTTCTAATGGAGTGGCAACCTATAAAGCCTTCATTTCAAATGGAGGCAACAATCCTGTATATCAATGGCAAATTAATGGAGTCAATGTTGGAACAGATTCAAGTGGGTTTACTTGCAATACGCTAAATCAAAGGGATGCTATCACCTGTCATTTAAAAAGTAGTTTATTTTGTACAGTCTCTCAAAATGCAACGAGTAATACAATTATTTATGATACGACCATAAAAGCTGTTCCTTCTATAAGTATTGCAGCTAGTGATAATTCTATTTGTTCAGGAACAACTGTTACCTTTTCTGCTACCGAAAATGATGGTGGAAGTACCCCTAAATACCAATGGAAAGTTAATAACGTAATTGTAGGTATTGATTCATCTAGTTTAGTCGTCAATAACCTAGTAAATGGCGATAATATTACTTGTACGCTTACAAGTAGCCTTGTTTGTGCGGTCAATAAGACAGTCAAGAGTTTGCCAATCACTATTACGATTGTTAATCCTCCAATCGTTGATAATATAGTAGGGAACTCCGATGTATGTCAAGGAAAGACAATCAAAATGACGAATGCTACATTGGCTGGCATTTGGGAAAGTAAATCATCAAATGTTGCTATCATCGATTCGTTATCAGGAATAGTTACTGGTATAAATGCAGGGAAAGTGATGATAAATTATTTAAAATCTAATAAATGTGGAACAACAATACAATCGTTTGAACTGACTGTATCTGATACTGTAAAATTGTATTCAATTGAGGGTCAAACAGCCTTGTGTAAAGATGAAACGATACAATTGAAGGAAAAGACATTAGGTGGTATTTGGAGTAGTTCAAACATGGCAATTGCCACGATAAATGCTACAAATGGAGTTGTAACGGGTATTAAAAATGGTAACACATTAATACGCTATGAAACCTCAAATAGTTGTGGAACTGTTTCTGTAACTCAACCTATTTATATAGCAGGTTCAAAAGTGGATATCAAACCATCTGTTTTAAGGTACCCTACTTGTATATTACCCTTTTCTGGTGCAATGAAAGTAAGCCTTAATGGAAATGAAGCACCCTATAAATATTTTTTTAATGGTCTGATGTTTCAAAATACTGAAGAAGTGGCTAATTTAGGTGCAGGCACTTATACTGCTTACGTTTATAATTCTTATGGATGCCTCGTTGATAGTTTGCCAAATATAGAATTGAAATTAATGGTTGATGCAAGTTGCGATACCTTTTATGTGCCCACTGGTTTTATTCCCAATAGTAACTATGGTGTAAATAGAATATTGAAACCATTTGGAGGACTTTCTTCAATAGAAAAATTTGATTTTAGAGTATTTAGCAGATTGGGAAATCTAGTTTTTGAATCGCATGATCCGAATGTTGGTTGGGATGGTACAGAATTTGGGAAACTAGCTTCAAGTAATACGTATGTATGGTATTTGGAGTATAAATTCATAAACAAATCCCCTCGAAAAATAAAAGGAACAACAGTATTAATCAGGTAAGTATATATTTGATGGCTCAATAAGAATAATTTTTATTAATATTGATAAATTTTTAATTAACAAATAATGAGAAAAACGATTTTAACTCTATCAACCATTTGTATAATGGCTGTTACCTATTCACAATCTAATCAAACGTTTCGAGACCCGTCATTAGGTTTTGGATTCTTTCTTAAAGACTTTGTTACTCCGGTAAATATCCACAACAATTCTTTGGGTCATGTATTGTCTAAGGGGGACTATGGAAAAATATCTGACATGACACTAGGGATTCATGTTAATTATAATCAAGGGATTACGTCTCATCTAGATTTTAGGGCATTGCTTGGCGGTACTTTCACAAAATATGGATATTCCCCTAAATATTTATCAACCCAAGAAGATTTTGCACTCGATTTAAAAGCACATGTAAATCTAAAATTGCTATCTGATAAGGCATTAATTAACCCATACTTAACTGCAGGACTAGGTTTGGCTGAATTTAAGGCCAACTATTTATTTGGAAGTATTAATTACGGTTCTGGTTTTGAAGTGAATATTGGCAATGGATCTTTCATCTATATTCAAGCTGTATATGACAATGTGTTAACCCATAAAAATGTTGATAATCTTAATTATTCAATTGGGTATGCTGCACCATTACCTAAAAAGGTGAAGCCTGCAAAGGTCATAGAACCTATACAAACGCCTCCAACTCCACCTGCACCTGTAGTAGATAAAGACACTGATGGAGATGGCATTCCTGATAGTAAGGATAAATGTCCTTCGATTGCAGGTATTGCAAAATATAATGGTTGTCCAATACCAGACACTGATGGTGATGGTATTAATGACGAACAAGATAGTTGTCCTAAGGTTCCTGGTCTTGCCCGTTACAACGGCTGTCCAATACCTGATACTGATGGTGATGGGGTGAATGATGAACAAGATAGTTGTCCGAATGTAGCTGGATTGGTACGCTATCACGGTTGTCCTGTACCTGATACAGATGGTGATGGTATCAACGATGACTTGGATAAATGCCCTACTGTAAAAGGAACTAAAGAAAATTCTGGCTGTCCAGAAATGCAAAAGAAAATGAATGAATTGGCTAAGAACGTTTATTTCAAATCTGGAGCTTCAAAGATTTCTTCTAAGGTGTATAAAACTATTGACGAAGTGATTGTTGTTATGAAAGCAAATCCTACTTTAAAACTTTCCATTGAAGGACATACAGACAATACTGGTACAGAATCTGTAAATAAAGACCTATCTCAGGAACGTGCTGATGCAATTGTCAGTTACTTGAAAAAGAAAGGAATTGATTCAAAAAGGTTGATTGCAAAGGGTTACGGTTCAGAAAAGCCTGTTGCTGATAACAAGACTGAAGTAGGTAAAGCTAAAAACAGACGAGTAGAACTTAAGGCTACTTATTAAGTTGCTGTTCTTAAAATAAATGCAAAAAGGGAATGTTTAGTTTTATGCTAAACATTCCCTTTTATTTTAATAAAAAGAAAAGGTAAAGAACAATTGAATCACTATTAGAAGAAGTCAGATAAGGAATACTGAATAAATAAATTGAGCAGTTATAAAATCGTTTCGCTAAGTAGCCCCAAATTCTAGGAAGTAGAATTCCTATGTGAACTTCTTTTTAATAAAAATCTATGTGCTTTCTATATGAACCTATCTGCCTATGTGTTGAGCTTTTTTTATAAAATTCGTGTTGTTTTCTTTAGTATTAAACCTGAAAATTGCTCAATTTATTTTACCTTTCTAAGGAATATAGAACATTTATTTTGAGGCAACTTATTATGAGGAAATTAGTTACCTCTCATCAATGCAAAGGAAAACCTTGATTGTTTTACCTGCTTTTCTTATTTTCGCTGAATAACAACATCATTAAATTATATCAACTTATTTTATGGGAGAGATTGAAGAAACAATTAAAGAAGCGATTGAAAGGGCTGAAGAAAGTAGTATCAATTCGAGAGTGGCCATTATCGTATCATTAGTGGCAACTTTTATGGCATTGTGCAATATCAAAAACAGTAGTATGATACAATCAATGTCTCGCTTGCAGGCGAAAAGTATTGATGCATGGTCATACTATCAAGCAAAAAGCACCAAACAAAACCTAGCTTCAAATACCATCGACTTACTCAAACTTCAAGCAGTTCCTGTGAGTGAAAAAGTCCTAAAAAGCTACGAGGATAAGGTGGAGAAATATGAAAAAGAAAAGGAGGAGATAAAAAAAGAAGCGGAGGAATACGAAAGTCAATACAAAGAACTCCATGAATTCAATGAACAATTTGAGATTACAGAGGCATTACTCTCCATTTCAATTGCCCTTTTTGGCATCACTGCTCTCACTCAAAAGAGGTGGTTATTCATTTTTGCAGTTGTATTGAGTATTTCAGGATTCATACTTGGATTCACCGCATTCTTCAAAGTGAGCCTTATTTCTGAGTTTGTATCAAAAATTCTCGGTTAATAGTTAATTCATAAATGATAATTGTTTATTGAAAATGGGAAAGTGATAGAATCGCTTTCCTATTTTTATGTCTAAACGTTTCTGAAGTTTATAAAATCAGGATGCGACATAACAGTCAGTTAAACCTGTCAGATAGATTTGCAGTCAATTACGAATCTTAAAACTTTTTATAATGACAAAAAAGACTTTGCTTGTCTCTTTATTAATTGCCGCTTTTTTCCCTATTTGTTTGTTTGCCCAAAAAAGTATAGAACATAAAGATGATTTAGAAAAAGACTTTCTCAATCCGCCCTCCACTTCAAAGCCCTATGTATGGTGGCATTGGATGGGTAGTAATTTCTCTAAATATGGTATTACCAAAGACCTCGAAGCCATGAAAGCTGCTGGCATAGGTGGTGCAACTATCTTTAACCTTACCTCTGCTGTACAAGAATCACATGCGCCTACTGAGAATTTACCATGGCCTAAGCAAACCTATCGTAGTCCTGCCTATTGGGAGGCTATTCGTTTTGCAGCACAAGAAGCAGATAGATTAGGATTAGAAATTGGCTTACACAATACGGTGGGATATTCAACTACAGGTGGTCCTTGGATTAAAGAAGAACAGGGAATGCAAAAATTAGTATGGTCGAGTGTAGAAGTGGAAGGAGGAAACACTGTTTCAGTCAATGTTCCAAATCCAGAAAGACCAACTGAATCAGGTTGGGGAGGAAATTCCAGAAAAGCTACTTATTTTAAGGACATTGCGATGCTTGCCCTACCAATTGCCGATAGCATTGGATTGAAAGATGTGGTAAATATCACATCCTTTTGTGATAACAAAGGGAATGTTAACTGGAATGCCCCTGCTGGAAAATGGAAAATCTATCGGATAGGCCATAGTCCTACAATGGTGGCACCACACCCTATTCCCGACGAATTGTTGGGTAAGGCTTTTGAAGTGGATAAGATGGATGCAAACCTTAGCAAGTATCATTGGAATACGGTGATTGACCCTATTAAGAAAAACCTAGGTGAATACATTGGCAAGAGCTTTAAACATTTATTGATTGATAGCTATGAATCGGGTTATCAGAATTGGACAGCTAATTTTAGGGAAGAATTTATCAAAAGAAAAGGTTACGACCCTATTCCTTGGTTGGTTTCATTTGGTAAACCAATCACTAATTCTAAAGATAATAAACAGAGACGTATTATTAATTCGTCGGAGGAAACCAAACGTTTTGAGTGGGACTATACCGATGTAATTAATAGACTTTTCAATGAAAATGGCTGGCAAATAGGTAAAAAAATATGTAATGACAATAACCTTAAACTTCAGTGGGAACCTTATTCTGGACCATTCGATATAGTGGAAGGCGCAGGATTGCCTGATTTACCAATGGGAGAATTTTGGACCGGAGGTAAAGGTGGTATTAATGGCGCAATTCCTGCTGCTGCCCGTGCGGCTGGCAAAACAGTTGTTGGTGCAGAGTCTTTCACAGGATGGCCTTCGAATGGTAAGTTTACCGAAGACCCTGAATTTCTAAAACCCTCTGCTGATGGCACCTACGCTTCGGGCGTCAATAGATTGGTATTGCATCATTGGGTACATCAGCCTTTTGACGATAAATACCAACCGGGCATGGGAATGGGTTGGTGGGGTACACATTTTAGCCGACATCAAACTTGGGCTGAACCTGGAAAAGCCTTCTTTAGTTGGCTCGGACGTTCACAAGTGCTATTGCAGTTTGGGGAACAAGTGGCAGATTATCTATGCATAGATAAACAAGATGGATTTAGCGATTTGATTTCTACAAACGATTTTCTTTCAAGAAATATCAAGGTAGAGAATCACCAAATTATATTACCATCAGGACGAAAATATGCTTTCATCGTATTTCCAAAAGGTGATACCACGCTTCCTGCAGTAGCAGAAAAGATAAAAGAATTAGTGGCTGCGGGCGGATATATCGTTTCGTCTCAGCCAAAGGCTTCTCTAAGTTTACAAGACTACCCGAATGCGGATATAAAAATAAAATCTATTGGCGAAACAGTTTGGAACAATAAATTGGAGAATAATTATGGAAAGGGATGGGTAACAAATAATGTGAAAAATGCAATTGCCAAATGTAATATTACCCCTGACTTCACTATAGAAAAAGCAGATTCAGAAAAATATATAAAGTATGTACATCGCCAAAAGGATAATGAACATGTATTCTTTGTGGCAAATACGGCTAGTCAGCCACAGCAAATGACACTTTCATTTAGGGTAAGAGGTTTGCAGCCAGAAGTTTGGCAGGCAGAGAATGGACGTATTGAAATAGCAAGTGTATGGAAGGAAGAAGCAGGAAGAACGACTGTTCAGCTGTTTTTGAAAGGTAATCAATCCATATTTGTGGTCTTTAGAAAGTCATTTGACAAGACAATTCATGCGACTTCAATTGATTATAGTACTAGTGGAGCGAATGATTGTTCACTTGCTTTACAAAATAATAAACCCTCATTTATTGCCTATAAAGAAGCCTCAGCAAAAGTGAATATGTCGGATGGAACAATGCATTTAATAACTATCAAGCCGGTAGAAGGAAGGGAAATAACAGGTGGTTGGCATGTTGCATTTCAGCCAAAAATGAATCAGCCTTTTGAGTTAGAATTCCCTACGCTGATAGACTTTTGTAAACATGATAGTAAGGAGGTAAACTATTTTGCAGGTACTGCTACTTATACGAAGCAAATTCAGGTTACTGCAGCGGAATTGGCAAAAGGCAAAAGGGTATTACTCGATTTGGGTACGGTAAATGACATTGTCAATCTGACTATCAATCAAAAAGATTTGGGTGTAATATGGTATGCGCCTTATAAAAAAGACATCACAGAAGCATTGAAAGTGGGTGATAATACCCTGACAATTGCTGTGACTAATAATTGGGCAAACCGTTTGATTGGTGACGAGCAAGAGCCTGAAGACATCGTTTTTGGAAAAGAGCGGGTGATGAAAAATGAAAATGTAGGAAGACCATTAAAGGAATATCCCGATTGGTTTATAAAAAATCAGCCACGCCCTTCACAGGGAAGAAATGCATTTACTAATTGGTATTATTATAAAAAAGAGAGTCCTTTACAACCTGCAGGTTTGGTAGGACCAGTGAAATTGCAATTTGGGGAGGCGAAGGAATTGTAAGGAATGTATTTAAAATAAATTGAGCAACTTTTTATCTGAAGTAGCTGAGCATTTTACTTAAAACGTATTACTTATGACGTACAACTTCCTAAGAAGAGAATGTACTGCCATCTTGTAAGAGTGAGTTTGGAAGAAAGTGTGTACGATACATCTAATACTTTTTTCAAATTTTAGGGTTGATGTGATAATTATACATGAAATGAATGCAAATGAGAATTTGATTTTTTACATGTAATATTGCAGGATGCCCGGATGGCGAAATTGGTAGACGCACTGTGTTCAGGTCGCAGCATTCGCAAGGATGTGTCGGTTCGAATCCGACTTCGGGCACTTTTTCCTGAAGATAATATATATGGAATTATTGTTTTACCCCATTCGATTTGGAACCATCCTTTTTGAAAGGCAGCACAAACAACAATAATATTATCTGAGGAGTATTGAAAGTGAATTATTATGAAGAAAGTTTTGGGTAAAATATCTGCATTGTTATTCATCTGTAGTCTTATGGTGATAGCATGTAATAAAGATTATAGTGTAGAATCACCTCATGTACTTGAAATAATTTCTCCTGCTACGGGAAGTTGTTTAGGAATCACAGCTAATGGAGATTATTATAAAAAGATTGCGCTTAACTCCGACAACTTTTTGGCAGTTGATGTGAATTTTACCAACTATGGAACCTATCAGTTACATACAGATACGGTGAATGGTTGTTGGTTTGCCTCAGATTCTAGTTATGCAAATGCTACAGGGATTGGTACAATAATTTTGAAAGGTTACGGCACTCCGATTGATTCTATTACTACTGTTTTCCATATCTATTTTCAAAAAACTAGCTGTTTTACCACTATTAAATTCCTTCCTACTCCACATATTTCTGCCGAAACCGACTATTTCCCAATGACCTTAGGTACAAATTGGACAGACGATTCAGTGATGACAAACCCTTCTGAAAAAGATACGATAAGATATACAGTTTCTCCCATCAAAAAAACGGTTGGTTCATACACCTATACTCGCTTTAGTTCCTCTTTTAAGGATTCAAAATATTATAGAAAGGATGGTGCAGGGAATTATTATGAATTGAATGAAGATTTCACTTTTTACGGGATTTCAGGATTTGACTATAAATTTCTTGACGACAAACTACCTGTTAAAAGTACATGGCAAACACCCCCTATTTATGGTGCTTATAAACCTGATGCTAATCAATCATTGCCCTTTAAATTAATCATAAAATGTACTATCGTTGAAAAAAATATTAAATATAAACTTACTAATATTAATAAAACGATTGATAGTGTGATTCATGTTCAATTAGAGTACTTGGCTACATCTCCTGATGGACAGTCTAACTTTTCTGACCTTCTTGGACTAACACCTGCCGATGCCTACTATGCCAAAAAGAAAGGATTGATTTATTATAATATTGACAATACCCTTTTTCACGCTTTTAGACAAGTTAGGAGTTGGAATATACAATAGAATTGCAACATTAGAAAAGGGGTAAAAGCACAATATTTTCTTTTACTTTTTTATTCAAAGCCATTGCTCAATTTCTTCATTTGCTGTGTCATTTGTCAAATATTGACCATTCGTAATTTGAATACGAGAGGCATTTACCTCATTCAACTCCTTGTCTGAGAAACGATAGACATCCAAATCAAAGGTCTCAATATTAAGCAATCGAAAAGCCTCGACGAGTATTACTTCATTATTTGTATTTTTTATTTTTTCTATCAGTTGTTCTTTTCATTCGACTGTTGACATAATGACTGCTTAAATAAAGTTGAATATACTAACACTACGAAAGTAATTAAAGACAATAGAGATTTTCTAATTAAATATAATTCTTTGGAAAAAAGAAGAATTTAGATAGAAAGCAACTTATTACTTTACTAAATAATAATTGCATGACATTTGCATTTATAACTTGAATCTAAGTTGTTATTGGAAGGGACTTTTTTGAATTCAAATTATTGAAATGTAGTGCCACACCGTAGTTTTGGGTGTCCAC
Organism: Chitinophagaceae bacterium; assembly: GCA_947378615.1. GTDB lineage: Bacteria > Bacteroidota > Bacteroidia > Chitinophagales > Chitinophagaceae > Parasediminibacterium. The sequence goes on from CANCKV010000044.1 coordinate 10,686, forward strand.
ACCAAATAGGGATGTGAGCACACTAGAATATGGTGTAATCACACTGGAATTATTGGTGTACACCCAAAACTTGTGTGTTGCCACCCTGCCCTTTTTTGTTGCCACACAAATTTGTAATGTGTCCACACATGATTTTAGTGTGGATAGCCCAAACCTTAGTGTATCCACACAAATCTTGAGTGTGTACACCCAAGAGATTTGTGGGGTAATAAACGCAATTAAATAAATCAAAATATTATAAGGACTTACTAGCCACAAGGAACTGTATGCAAGTAAAAAATCATGGCTAAGAATGGGTGACATGTAATAGAAAAACACTTTAATCTTATTAATAAGGATGTAATGTAACACTATTAAACTACTTACCTGATTATTTATAAAACTGATCTTAAAATCAAACTACCTGATTTAATCCACAGGAAGTTTGAGGGAAAAGGCGAGATATTATAAGGTAGTAATCACAAAAAATCATGTCAGAAGGAGGATCTTGAAGACGGGTTGAATTGCTAGTTGCTTGCACTTCGATTAACTGCTATTGACATCTTTTTTGAAACATTCGATAGATGTATTAAAAGGATGAAAAAATCAGTTGTTTTGTTTTGCTCTTGCTGTCATCCCAATCTAACCAAAATTA
>CANCKV010000045.1 GCA_947378615.1 Chitinophagaceae bacterium
TGTTTACAGACAGTAATAAGGACAGTACAAAAGCTATTGGAAATTTTGTTCAAAAAAATGGCAAGGTAACAGGTTCTTTTCTGACTCCTACGGGTGATTATCGCTATTTGGAAGGCGTTCTAAATGGAGATACGCTTAAACTTTCAGGCTTTGATGGAGGTTATGCCAACCTTTTTACAGCTATTATCAGAGACGACAACACCATTCAAAAGGCGGACTTTTATACAGGTGCGAGTGGTCATGAAAGTTGGAGTGCTGTGCGAAATGAACATGCAAAATTGCCTGATGAATATGGTCATTCTCATTTAAAAATGGGAGAATCTAAACTAGATTTCAAATTCAAGGATACAAAAGGAGAATGGGTTTCAATCAATGATGAACGTTATAAAAATAAGGTAGTCATAGTTCAGATTCTAGGTTCATGGTGTCCGAATTGTATGGATGAAACTGCATTTCTGAGTGATTATTACAAAAAAAATAAGCATAGAGGGGTAGAAATTATAGGATTGGCGTATGAAAGAACTGAAGATTTTGAAATTTCACAAAAAGCATTGTCCACCTTTCAGCAAAGGTTTTCAGTAGAATACCCATTTTTGATAACAGGATTCACGGCATCCGACCCACAACGCACAGAAAAGACTTTACCACAAATAGACCATTTAGAAGCATTCCCTACTACCTTATTCTTAGATAAAAAAGGAAACGTAAAGAAGATTCATACAGGTTATGACGGGCCAGGAACGGGAAAATTCTATGAAGCTTTCAAAAAAGAATTTGAGGAATTAGTTACTTCTTTATTAATGGAGAAGGAATAGTTGAAATTTTTCGTCAAGATTCAAATTATGTCAATTGGATTGTCAATTTTAGCAACATAATTGCCAATTTTGTTGCTAAAATTGACAATAGACCGAACATTATTACCAGTTTTGCTGCTGAAATTGACAATAGTCCCGACATAATTATTGATTATGTTTCCAAAATTGATAATATCGGCAACATTATTGCCAATAATGTTGGCAATAATGAAATTATATTTTTAGAGGTGATTAATTCTATGAATTATGGTGTTAATTTATACCTAATAAGTCTAAATATCTTCAGAAACATTGCTATATAAAACGCACTTGATAACCTGTTTTTCCCTTTTCTTTGAATTATTTGTGTGACATTCCTACCTTTTAAAGATGAAGTTATCAGATTTTTTTTTCTTATCCTCATTAATAAGATTGGCTATGCTTTTTAATAGCTAGATTTGCCATTATTGACCTATAACACTAGCAATTGTTATTCCTCGATTATCATCATTAATAACAATTTTATGGCTATCATCAAAATTAGCATTACAGGAATCAAGGCTATCCACGTAAATTATCTATCTTTTATTTGTGGTCTGATGCAATTGGGAATTTTTGAAAATCCTGACATATTTATTGACACACCTCCAAATACTTTCGATGAAATTACTCAATTCATTTCGAAATACAATTCTACTCATTCTGATTTTACAATGGGAGGTATCAATCAAAAACATGTTTACGAAATGGCAAGAACAGCTATCCTTGATTGTATGTTGAATTTTGCCCCTTATATCGATAAAATTGCTAAGGGCGATACTACAATCTTATCTCTGACAAGCCTACCTACAACAGGAAACTCAAATGACAGCACAGGCTTTATCTTAGAAGGAAAAGTTCCAAAAAATGTTGCGGGAACTCCAGGGAATACGGGAGTCATTAAAACCACTTGCACTGTTTATGGGAAAAGGGCAATGTATCTCGCCATTTTAGTTGCTGACAATCCTTTGCCCGAAGGCATTACTACTTCTATTGATGGACAGTTTATGTTACCTCCTAATATTGCCAATTATTACTTAAGCACAAATGGAAAGAGAAATAAGACCTTTGTAAATATTCCAACCAATCGTTTTTATTGGTTATATTATGTAGTCATCTCGGGTGGTTATGTTTCTGGCTATAGTGTAGGAAAGAAGGTATCGGCAGGGGCATAGAACTAAAATAAAAGCAAGACTAAAAGCTTTAGCATAAAAAAAATACTTTTTTCAATACTAATCGACCAATAAAGGATTTTGTGTTCATCAATCTTTTACTCGTAATGATAATTTACCCTAAACCAATACTTTTGCTACCATGATTTCGAAACTTCCCAACGTAGGTACAACAATTTTTACGGTAATGAGTGCACTCGCTTATGAACATAAAGCGATAAATCTTGGACAAGGATTTCCTGATTATCCAATGAGTGAAGCACTCACTGAATTGGTGGCGAAAGCTATGAAAGATGGTTTCAATCAATACTTTCCTATGGCAGGATACCCACCACTTTTGGAAGCGATTGCTGAAAAAGTGTATAGGTTATATGGCACTTATCTTGACCCAAAGCAGGAAATCACGATTACTCCAGGCGGTACTTATGCCATCTATTCTGCTCTCACAGCTACAATCAATTTGGGAGACGAAGTGATTGTTTTTGAGCCTGCCTACGATAGCTACATTCCTAATATTGAAGTAAATGGAGGTATTGCCATCCGAATTCCTTTGCAACATCCCTCCTATTCAATAGATTGGGAGGCCGTCAGATTGGCTATTTCCAACAAAACGAAGATGATTATTATCAACTCGCCTCATAATCCTACAGGGGCAGTATTAAGAGAAAATGATATTGAAGAATTGAGGAAAATAGTGACAGGAACCAATATTTATATTGTGAGCGATGAAGTGTATGAACACCTTATTTATGATAATCTACCCCATTTAAGCTTGTTGAAATATCCCGATTTGATGCAAAGGGCATTTGTTTGTTTTTCATTTGGTAAAGTGTATAACTGTACAGGATGGAAAATTGGGTATTGTATTGCCCCCGAACCACTCACAAAAGAATTTAGAAAGGTTCATCAGTTTAATTGTTTTAGTGTAAATAGTCCCATTCAAGCTGCCTTAGCTACTCATTTAAAAAATGAAGAAGAGTATAGAAATCTATCCAAAATACTTCAAAAGAAGAGAGATTATTTCAGGGAATTGATGACGGTAACACCACTAAAAGTTATTCCTTCGCATGGAAGTTACTTCGAATTGTATAGTTATGAGGGCCTTTCTACTGAAAGCGAAGCAGCATTAGCAGAACGCTTAGTAAAAGAATGTGGTGTTGCAGTTATTCCTACCTCGGCATTTTATCAGGATGCAACGGACAATAAAGTTATCAGATTTTGTTTCTCTAAAAAAGAAAGTACACTAGAAGAAGCTGTGAATAGGTTGAAGAAAATAAAGTTTTAAGTCATGAACTATGAGTGATGAATAATGAATTTGAGGACACATAACTCATATTTTATCACTCATAACTCAATTTAAAGCATTTTCAAAGGCTTTATAGCAGTCTTTTCGTTGGTAATTCGAGTCAAAAAGTAAGGGATAGTCTTTTGTATTTTTCCAACGGACAAGCCAACTATCAGCATCCCCCACATTCCAAAATGTGATTCCGTATTGTTGCTTTTTAGGGACTAATTTTCTGTATTGCTCTACAACAAAAGCATATTTCTTGCTTTGTAATTCCTTCAAACTATCTGTATATACCAAATCATTATTTTTCTTTGGATTAACAGAGATATCTAATTCGGAAATATGTATCAATAAACCTGTTGCAGCGGCTTTCTTTAATAAATTAACGATACCCTCCTCTTTTGTGTTAATATTAATATGCATTTGTAAGCCAAGACCACTGATTGGAATGCCTCTCTTTTTAAAATCTTCGACCATTCTTAGCTCAGCAGCAAGCTTTTCCTTACTTCGCTCTTGACCAAATTCATTATAGAATAACAAAACATTCGGGTCTGCTTTGTGGGCATAGATAAATGCCCTAGCTATATAGTCGATTCCTAAATGATTGTGCCATAGAGTAATATACCGATGCTTTTTCTCTTCATTAATAGTATCCATTCGATAAGAACCATCTTCATTAAAGACCTCATTAACAACATCCCATGATGCCATCTTTCCTTTATAATGTTCCAATACGGTTTGAATATGCTGTTGTAATAGTTTTTCCCAAGCCGCCGAGTCTCCTTGAAATTCATACATCCATTTTGGAACACCCTGATGCCAAGCCAAACAATGACCATGCACCCGCATATTATTTTCTCGTGCAAAATCACCTAAAATATCACCTTTAGTAAAGTCGTAAACGTCTTTCTTTGGATGAACTGTAGCACATTTCAACACATTTTCGGACGTTATACTATTAAACTCTTCGGATACAACACTCTTATATAACTTATTTTTAGTTAATAAATCAGGGTTAATGGCTACACCAATCGGGAAAGATGAAATCGACTTTAATGTAGAAATATACTGACCAAATGCATAAAATTTAGTCATTACTACGAGCAAAACAACAATCGCTTTGTAAAATTTCATGATTCTATTTTTTAACCTTGTATTTGTAAATGGGATATTCCCATTTCTAACCTACATCATCATATCATGATATGTGAAACTATTATACGCTTATTTCAATTCTAATTTCACTCCAACAAATTTACTTACAACCTATTACTTACAACCTATTACTTAAAACGTAAAACTTAAAACGTAACTTACTTTAGTTTCCACCACCCATATTTTCCATACCTCCACCTTGTTCTGCCTTTGTGTTTTTTCGTTTGAATAGACTCACATCTATCTTACCAAAACGATAACTAAAATTTAATCGAGCTAGTTGAGGGTCACGAAATCTATCTGAATTTTGAGTATAATAAGTGGCATCAGAATGTGTACTATTTCCAGTATAAAAAATATTATTCATACTCAATGTAAGAGATGCTCCTCGCCCTCTTGTCATTGTCCAATCTTTTCGGATGGCTACATCAATATCCCAATAACGTGGTAAAGTATATCCTTGTGCGAGTGCTTGAGGGCTGCCCCCAAACATACCTCCACTTCGACCTCCACCTCCTCCGCCATAATTACTTTGAGGAATCAAAGTTTTTGAACGACTTTCCCACGTAATCTGCATGCTCATTCCTTTACCAAATTTAACTGTAGAATTTACTTTCGAGTACCAACTAATCATATCATTACTAATATTCGCACTTGGTATAGTCGCATTCAATTTAGCGTCATAAAAATTGACATTTAGCAATAAATCCCACCACTTTGTCACATTTAACTTCTCTGTTAATTCCAATCCATAGGTGTAACTGTAATTCGCATTAGTATAACTTGAATAATAGAGACTGTCAGTAGTGGTTGAAGGAGTCTGCGTGTTTCTATTAATATCCTTGTATATATATCCTGTGATTAGGTTTGTGGAATACTTAAAATAGGCAGTCGCCAAGAAATTATCAGTACGATTATAATTGTTATTGTAAGAACATTCGAGTGCATTCGCAAACTCTGGTTTCAAACCTGCATTACCCACGGAAGGATTTTGAGGGTCTGTAAAGTTGTAAGCAGGAAGAATCTGAAAGAAATTAGGACGATTAATCTTCCGAGAATAATTCAGCTGCAAACTCTGTGCATCAGTCAATTTATAAGTAATATATACACTTGGAAACAAACTAATTGGATAAGAGACTTTGAAAGCAGTATCATTCGGCAAAGTCATATTACCATGATAATCGGAACTCTCAGCTCTTAAACCCAATTGAAAACCAAAACGGTGAACTTTAAAACTATATGTAGCATACGCTGCATAAACTTGGTCAGTATATTTATAGATACTAGTAGCTGCAAGACTTTGAACTAAAGGAGTTGCAGAATCACCAAAACTTTGCAAGTTGTTAGTCTTAAAATCTCGGATAGCAACTCGAACACCGGCCTCTAATTTAGTATCTTCTGACAAAGGATTTTCATAATCACTTTGAATGGTTGTGTAACGATTATATCCATTGCCAATAGTTTGTTGCAAAGACGGGAAAGGAAATTTACGTAAGCCTAATGCATTATAACTTAATGAATTAATATCGGTATTACTACCATTTGTACTAGAATTATAATTTGCATCAGCAGTAATATTATGCCCTTCCTTAGCAAAATTGTGTCTGAAACTTAATTGCCCTCCGAAATTTTCGAAATGAAAGTTTGAACCTGTAACTCTATGAGTATTTGAAATTAATGCACTATTGGCAGAACTATCAATTCTTTGATTTGAAATATTATCAAATGCGCCTTGTGTATAACTACTTGCTACACTTAAAGTGTTTCGGATGTCAATAAAATAATCGAGTCCTAACCTATAAAACTGGAAATGACCATTATTGGTGCCCTCATTTTTTGCATTTACATAGGTATCCGACATAGCAGATTTACCAACATAATCAGTAGATGAGTTTGTAGTAGTTAAGGATTTCCGTTGATTATAATTTGCACTTGCAGTGAGATTTACTTTATTTTGACGATAATTGATGTCGCCACCTGTATTTACCTTGCCTCTTGCATCAACTCCAGCACGCACGTTTCCATTATAACCATTCTTCTTATTCTTTTTCAGAATAATATTCAAGATACCTGTACCACCACCACTTGCATCATATTTGGCAGAAGGATTTGTGATTATTTCTACCTTTTCTATAATATCAGAAGGGATTTGGTCGAGAGTTAAAGTAGTAGGTCTGCCATCAACAAACAAAGTTGGAGTTGCATTCCGAAGAGTCACATTTCCATCAATATCAACACTTAAAGAAGGAATACTCTTCATTATTTCTGTAGCGGTTTGCCCTGTGCTACTTAGGTTTTTGTCCACATTAAACACCTTTCTATCGATACCTAATTCCATCATTGGCTTAACACTAGTCACCGTAACAGCTTCTAAGGTTGTAGCATCCTGTTCTAACTTGATATTTCCTAGGTCTTTGTCAGCTTGAGTGGCCATCTTTTGGAAGTCGGGGGTTGTGCCGGGTTCTGGGCGTTTAATACCAAAGGTAACAGGCATCTCTATTTTTTTATATCCAACAGAAGATATCTTTAATTGATACCTTCCCATCAATGATAACCCATCTAAATCGAAATCTCCATTATTCTCAGTGATGTCTGTTTTATTCACTACTAATTTTAGCTGATGAGTAACTGTATCAAACTTATTAATGAATAACTGTACGGTAACTCCACCAATTCCCTTGTTTTTGGCATCTACTATTTTGCCATAGAAGTGACCGATATTCAAATTAGTAGATTTCCCCAAACCGCCTCTTCCCATACCACCCGAACCCGAATATTGGGCTTTCACTTCAACCAAAGAACAAAAAAACAACAGAAAAGGAATCAGATAAATTTTTCGCATATTCATTTTAATATTATTTCGACAATTATGTATTACATCATTCATTCAAAAATGCAATACTATAAAAAGACTTTCCCAAGAAATTATAAGAACGGCAATTAACTAACGAGAATCGGTAGAATAACTTAATTAAATACTGTTTTAAATTTATTGCGAAAGTAAAGGGCAATGATTTTGCCCTAACAATGTTTGCAAAATGATAACATAAGTAATATCAACAGAAGTATTTACTTTCAGTTTTTCATTTTAATGAAAGAATCAGATGTAATAAATTAAAATAAGTTTAAAAAGCCGAAAATTTCGTTTAACATATTGTGTGTGTTGTGAATGCAGCATTTCTCTATCTATCTAAGCATCACGAAAAGGTATTCCACCTACTTAAAGAAAATTTCTGTAGCTCCATAACCATATCGTGGATGATATTTGTTTATAAAACTCTTAACGTCCCTTTTTACTTTGAGTATTTCATGGATTTCATCTTTTAGTTTACCCGTACCAATCCCATGAATAATAATTAACGAAGGTTGATGATGTGCCACAGACAAATCATACCACTTTTCAAATTCTCTCAATTGAATATCAAGAATTTCACCGTTAGATAGCTTTATCCAATCATCAGTCAATTGCTCAATATGTAAATCCACGACCGACTTTGCAGGTTCAAGGTGTTGCCTAGATTGACTCGCCTCATACACCTTAAATCCTTTCGCAGCGAGCCCAGTCAATTCAAATTTATCTTCATGTACTTTATCTGGATAAGTATCAAAGAGTTTGTAAGTAATTGTGGGCAGATTCTTTTCTTTCAGTTCTTCAATTTTTTGAAAAGTCTGTTTAGGCTTTAATTTCAAGGAAGTTTCAAAGTGGTCGGCCTTATTCTTTTCGGGTTTATTCAGCCCAAAATCAATGGAGAAAGAAGGGCTATCATTTACTCTTTCAAAATCTATATCATGTAAATAAAAATCTTGAAATCCACCAATTGTATTCTTAATTTCAAAATTATTTTCATTTAAAAAATATTGTTTGTAATCAAAAGTAAATTGTCGTTCAGTTTTATTGACTAAATAAATCTTTAAATTCTCTACCACTTCATCATTAAAATCATCAAGGGTAAACTTTGGAATAAAGACAAGCCACACACCCTCTTCAACTTTAATTTTATTGGGTTGCGGCTTTTCTGTAGGAATATTATCTAGAAAAACTTTAGGTTTCTTCTCTTCTACAACTGTTTTCTTAGAGAAACGATAGAAATATGGGAAGTCAATCTGATCCATGTAAGCAGGAAATTTCACTCCTCTTACATTTATCATCACCATTTTGTCGTTCATAATTTCTACAACCCGACCTTCTTCATTGCTATGCAATACAATAATTTCATCACCTACCTCATACTTCATAATCACACAATTTATTCTTATAAAAACGCAAATGTAGCTTACTTGTTATATATCAGTGCTTAAATGATTGGAATGATAATGATACCCCTTAATCACTGAAAGAGTAAAAAAACTCTGTAATTCTATTATTATCCCCTTTCATTTTTCTTAAACGATATTATTTTGGGTATATCTATGTCATTTGACCTTAATTTTGTCGCTCTACCAGAAAAAACTAAAGGGGTTTATGAAGAAAATAGAATTAGAAATTATTGCATTATCACATAGCATTACGCAAACACATTCTTATGCAGTAGTACTTGGCGAAGTGAATGGATTGAGAAGATTGCCGATTGTAATTGGAGGATTTGAGGCACAGGCAATTGCAGTTGCCTTGGAAAGAATGAGTCCTAGTAGACCCTTGACACATGATTTGATGAAGAACTTCATGAATGCCTTTGATGTTCAGTTGCAGGAAATAATCATCAATGACTTACAAGAAGGGATATTTTTCTCGAAACTAATTTGTTTTACAGAACACGACACAGTAGAAATAGATAGTCGTACAAGTGATGCCCTTGCACTTGCTGTTCGGTTTCATTGTCCTATTTATACTTATGAACATATTTTGGACAATGCTGGCATTTTGATGGACGATGCGACTCCTAAAAAAAGTAAAGGAGAAAATGTGGGAACAAAGGAAACAATCGACAAACAAGAGGATTTAAGTAAAATGAGTTTAGATGAATTAGAAACGCACTTGAACGAAGTCTTAGAAAATGAAGATTATATCAAAGCGATTGCAATTAGGGATGAGATAAATAAGAGAAAGTAGGTTCTGAACTATGAATTATGAGTTATGAGTACTAGAGGATAGAAAATTAAATTAATGGAAAGTAAACAGAAGACACACGTAAAAAAAGGTTTAATCATTGCAGCTGTACTAATTATATTTGATATTGTATTGCAATTGATACATCAACAACCTGAACAATGGGTTTTCTATGCTAATTCTGCTCTTCTAATTGGAGGAGTAATCGTCTCGATTCATATAGAAGGGGGAGAAAATACTGATAAAAAAGATTTTAGCAGCTTATTTGGTTATGGATTTCAAGTGGCTGTGGTTAGTGTTTGTATTTTATTTATCTATACAATCATATCTGTTTATCTTGTTTTTCCTGAAAGTGTCTTAACGATTTATGATGAACGCATAAAGCAAGCACAGAAATTACCTAAATTCGATTTAGCACAAGCTACATCACAAAAAGAAATGGCATTGAAAGTGATTAGGATTAGTCTGATATCTAGTGTTGTGATGCTTAATCTTGCTATAGGAATTGCAGGTTCATTATTTGGCACATTAATAAGACTTTTTATAGCAAAAAATAGAAGTTAATCTTTGATTAAAAATGATTTGAATGATAAAAAAAAGATAGTTTTTTTTATTTTCAATGAAACTTTCTTCATATAACACATTCAGTTTTCATTTGGGTTACTATTAAAATAAAGAGAACATTCATACTAATAGGGTATTTGAAAATAAAATTATCATAACATATAAAGAGTCTCACTCATGGATATATCAATTGTTGTTCCACTGTTTAATGAAGAAGAATCATTGCCTGAATTGTGTGCTTGGATTGAACGTGTGGTAACTGCTAACAATTTTACTTATGAAGTTTTGTTGGTTGATGATGGCAGTAATGATGATAGTTGGGAAATTGTCAAACAACTATCTTCTAAGAATCAACACATAAAGGGGATTAAGTTACAACGGAATTATGGCAAGAGTGCTGCACTAAATGAAGGATTCAAGGCTGTAAAAGGGGACGTTGTCATTACAATGGATGCAGACATGCAAGATAGTCCTGATGAAATACCTGGACTTAGAAAAATGATTATTGAGGATGGCTTTGACTTGGTAAGTGGCTGGAAACAGAAACGCTATGATAATGCCTTGACTAAAAACATACCTTCGAAGCTGTTTAATGCGGCTGCAAGGGAATCTTCAGGTATTAAGTTGAATGACTTTAATTGTGGTCTGAAAGCATACAAGAGAAAAGTGGTTAAAAGCATTGAAGTCTTTGGAGAAATGCATCGGTATATTCCTGTATTGGCAAAATGGGCAGGCTTTAAAAAAATTGGTGAGAAGGTGGTTGAACATCGTCCAAGAAAATATGGCACAACAAAGTTCGGCTTAGAACGCTTTGTCAATGGATTTCTGGACCTTGCCACGATTACTTTTCTAAATAAATTTGGGAAGCGACCGATGCACTTCTTTGGCTTGTATGGCACTTTATGCTTTTTAATTGGTTTTGTAGTAAGCTTGTATTTAGCTATGAGTAAACTGAGGGACACGAATTTTTCCTTAACTAACAGACCTGCATTTTATATAGGATTGGCGGTGATGATTATTGGCATACAATTATTTTTAACAGGCTTTGTGGCAGAATTAATAGGCAGAAACAGTACTGAAAGAAATAATTATTTAATTGAGGAAAGATTGGGAATAGAGTAGGTTTTGGTTGAGAGTAAATTGGAAATAGGATAAGAAAACAATAGCTTTCAATCGTTTTTAAGCTTAAAAGTAATTTTCAATTGTTATCTACAAGATTTTAATTCAAATATTTA
>CANCKV010000046.1 GCA_947378615.1 Chitinophagaceae bacterium
TTCTTTACTAATTGAGCCAATTCAAGGATTGTTACATCATCACCACAACCTACATTTACCAAACCCTTTTCGTTATAATTCTCCATCAAAAAGAAGCAGGCATCTGCAAGGTCATCTACATACAAAAACTCACGTCTAGGACTACCTGTTCCCCACATCTCAACAAACGGAAGATTGTTTCTTTTTGCTGTAATGAATTTCCGCAATAAAGCAGGCAAAACGTGTGACTTTTCCAAATCGTAATTATCATTCGGACCGTAGAGATTAGTAGGCATAGCCGAAATGAAATTGCAGCCATATTGAGCCCTATAACCATCACACAATTCAATACCTGCTATTTTAGCTACAGCATAAGGTTGATTAGTATGTTCGAGATAATCACTTAATAGATATTCCTCCTTCAAAGGTTGAGGAGCCATCTTAGGATAGATACAAGAAGAACCTAGAAAAAGTAATTTAGTAACCTTATTTACATAAGAAGCATGAATGATGTTTGCTTCCATCATCAAATTCTCATAAATAAATTCTGCCCGATAAGTATTGTTGGCAACAATGCCTCCAACCTTCGCAGCAGCTAAAAATACATAATTCGGTTTTTCTATTGCAAAAAAATCATTAACCGCTTGTTGATTGCGTAAATCCAATTCCTTAGAGGTGCGAGTAACAATATTTTGATATCCTTCTTTCCTAAGCTTTCTTTCTATTGCACTACCGACCATGCCTCGATGGCCTGCAATGTAAATTTTAGAATGCTTTTCCATTATCCAACCTCATTTATAGGTGCAAAACCGTGGTCTCTCAAGTGTTTTTCTTTCTTGAAAATTGCCAAATCACTTTCAACCATTTCCTTCACCAACATTGGTAAATCGTAAGTAGGTTTCCAACCTAATTTTTCATTTGCTTTAGTTGGATCTCCAATTAACAAATCAACTTCTGTTGGACGATAGTAATGAGGATCTACCTTAACTACTGTTTTTCCTATCAATAAATGAAAATCACCTTTAATTGCCGTAATATATCCTTCCTCTGCTTCTGCTTCACCTCTGAAAGAAATTTCAATTCCAACTTCAGCGAAAGCCATACGGACAAATTCACGGATTTCGGTTGTTACACCTGTTGCCAAAACATAATCTTCAGGAGTTTCTTGTTGTAGAATCAAGTACATACCTTCAACATAATCTTTTGCATGCCCCCAATCTCTCTTAGAGTTAAGATTTCCTAGATATACAGTATCCTGCATTCCTAATGCAATCTTTGCAACTGCACGAGTTATTTTACGGGTAACAAAAGTTTCTCCACGAACTGGACTTTCATGGTTAAATAAAATACCATTACATGCATACATACCATACGCTTCACGATAATTCACAGTAATCCAATAGGCGTACATCTTAGCAACAGCATAGGGGCTACGTGGGTAAAAAGGAGTTGTCTCACTTTGAGGGACAGCTTGAACTAATCCGTATAATTCAGATGTAGAAGCTTGATATACCTTGGTTTTTTTAACTAATCCTAATAAACGAACAGCTTCCAATATTCTTAGTGTACCTATACCATCAGCATTTGCAGTATATTCTGGCTCTTCGAAACTTACATGCACATGACTCATTGCAGCAAGGTTGTAAATTTCGTCAGGTTGAACTTCCTGAATAATTCTAATAAGGTTCGTACTGTCGGTTAGATCTCCATGATGAAGTACCAAATGACGATCTGGAATGTGTGGGTCTTCATAAAAATGATCAATTCGACCTGTATTGAACAAAGAACTACGACGTTTGATACCGTGTACTTCGTACCCTTTTTTAAGGAGTAGTTCGGCTAGATACGAGCCGTCTTGGCCCGTAATGCCAGTGATAAGCGCTTTTTTCATTTCTTGTGTGTTATTATTGATTATTGGCTGCAAGGATAGCAAATTTGGCTAACTAAAACAAATTATGCTTTTGATTTAAGCAATTCGGCATTCAATAATTAAGAATTATTTATTATTACTATAAATATTTATTTGAAAAAAGAGACCCAATTAAGAACAGTTTACAGATCAGAAAATGATGGAAAATCCAATGTATTATTTCTACTTATCTTCTCTCATTATTTACTTTCCCTGACCATTTTCCTTAAGATTGCCCATTGTTTTAAAGCATCTCTTGAATCTACTGCAGGATATCCTAACACTTTTTTGCCTGCCTCAACATTACTCATGACCCCTGACTGTCCGCCTACTAGAACCCCGTTTCCTAAAGTTACATGGTCGCCAATACAGGCACCACCTCCTACAATCACCCCATCGCCTAATGTAACAGTACCTGCAAGCCCACTACTGCCAGCCATAATGCAGCATCTTCCCATTTTGCTATTGTGACCAATCTGTACAAGGTTATCCAATTTACATCCATCACCAATTATAGTGGAACTAAATTTTCCTCTATCAACACAAGTATTCGCCCCAATTTCAACACCATTTCCTATTACTACATTGCCTATATGTGGAATCTTTATCAAACCTCTTCCATCAGGACTAGGGCGGAAACCAAATCCATCAGCCCCAATACTAACGTTTGAGTGAATAATACAATAACTTCCTACAATACATCTTTCTCTAATTACTGTTCCTGACCAAATTGAAGTCATACTGCCAACAGTTGTTTCATCAAAAATAGTAACATTTGGATATAAAACCGAACCATCACCTATTGAAACATTTTTGCCAATATAACATCCTGCACCCACCATACATCCTTTACCGAGTTTTGCTGTTGGATGAATCACTGCAGTAGGATGAATTTCTACTTCAAAAACAGGAGAATCCTCAACAAATAGTTCAAGCAATTCTGCCATTGCTAAGTCAGCATTTTTTACTTTTATTAGTGCCCGATTTTCACCAGGTTCTACCTCAAAATCTTCATTTACAATTGCGACACTCGCCTTTGATGTTTCCCAATATTTTATATATTTCTTACTTCCAATAAATGTTATCTGATTTTCATTGGCTAAATCCAATTGTTCTGGGCTCGTAATAACAAAAGTGGTTTTTCCCACAATTACACCTTTAAGTGTAGCATTAATTTCTTCTACTGAAAATGCCTTCATTGTTGCTATTTAATTATTTTGAGGTGTATAGATAAGGAAAAACTATCACAAAATATTATTTTTTTTAAATAGAAAGATTCTAAAGGTAAAATTGGGGTAATTTTCATTGCACTTAAACAGGACTTATGATATAGAAAAATGAATAATTCAATTAGGAGACAGCATGTTTTAAACCATTTTCACCTACATTTTTCTAATTCTTATCATTAAATTTAGGAACACACGTTTTCTTAATTACTGTGTATGACCTGATAAATTGTATCAATCCTTGTGATTTATCGTAAGCATCTTTGGGGTTCTTGTGGTAAAACCTTCTAAACAGTAACCATTTCATACACTTTGTGTTGAACTATTAAATTAACAAATTATTTATTTGTTTCTCTACTATATGTTCTTTATATTTGTGGTAATACAACGCCGCAGTTTACTGTGGCGTTGTATTTTTTTTGATAACACCTCTAAATATTAAATAAATGAGTGAATACGTAACACAGGAAACCTTTGATAAAATGCGGGAAGAACTTCAGCACATGAAAGGTATAGACCGTCCTGCTGCATCTAGGGCAATAGGTGAGGCTAGAGAAAAAGGCGATCTAAAGGAAAATGCAGAGTACGATTCAGCAAAAGAAGCACAGGGTATGCTAGAAGCTAGAATCAAACAATTGGAAGGTATTATTGCCACAGCAAAAATTGTTGACCCTTCCAAGATAGATATAGGTAAGGTTTCTGTTCTGACAAAAGTGACTATCACTAATCTTGCCACTAAAAAAGTGATGACTTATCAGATTGTTGGACAAAAAGAAGCAGATTTGAAAGCAGGTAAAATATCAGCTTCATCTCCGATAGGAAGTGGTCTTTTAGGGAAAGCTGTTGGTGAGATAGCTGAAATTACTACTCCAACAGGAAAAATGAAATTTGAGATAATGAATATCGCTATTTAGATGCACTGAAAATTCTTTGTATAGAAAGAGCCTCTACTTTTGTAGGGGCTCTTTTATTAAAGTCAATTATTAATTTTATCTATCATGACAATATTTTCAAAAATAATAGCAGGAGAAATTCCTTGCCATAAGATTGCAGAAAACGAACATTTCATTGCATTCCTCGACATTTTTCCACTTACAAAAGGACATACACTTGTAGTTCCTAAGATTGAAATCGATAAACTATTCGATGTTCCGGATGAATATCTTACCGACCTTCTTGTTTTTGCAAAACCAATTGCTAAAGCGATAGAAAAAGCATATCCATGCAATAGAGTCAGCATATTAACAGTAGGATTAGATGTTCCACATGCACATATTCATTTGATTCCGATGAATAGAACAAGTGATATGAACCTACAAAATGAAAAACTAAAATTAAGTAACGAGGAATTGTTAGAAGTAAAGAATAATATTTTACAATTCCTTTAATAAGCGCAGAATAGTAGATGCCTATTAATTTATATTGATTTTCATGCAGAAAACACTTTCATATCATTCTTCCAAAATCAATTACTACACTTTTGGGAGTGGTGGCGAAGTTGTATTTTGCTTTCACGGTTATGGATTAGATGGGAGTTGTTTTGCTTTTTTGGAAAATGCGATTCTTCTAACGCATACCCTTTTCTGCATTGATTTCCCGTTTCATGGTGCTACAGAATGGAATGAAGGTATTGCATTTACTCAAAAGGACTTAATCAATATTATTGATTTGATATATCCTTTTCCTACAAAAAAATATTCTATAATTGGTTATAGTATGGGAGGGAGGATTGCATTGAGTCTATTACAAAATCATTCAGATTACATAAATAAAGCAACACTCATTGCGCCTGATGGACTTAAATTTCATTTTTGGCAATATTTATCTACTCAAACTAATTGGGGAAATAAATTATTCCGTTTTACAATGAATTATCCTGCATGGTTATTTGCCTTAGTGAATGTGGGTGTAGTGTTTCAATTATTGAATAGGAGTATTACAAAGTTTGTTCATCACCACATTGACACAAAATTAGAGAGAGATTTATTATATAACCGATGGACGTCTATGAGGAAGTTCACGACTGATTTGACTCTTTTAAAACAAGTGATTATTCAGAAAAATATTCCAATAGCTATCATCACAGGAAAGTTTGATAGGGTTATCACTACTTCTCAGGCTAAAAGATTCAAAGGAAACCTATCCTTAATTTCCCTCACTGAACTTGATTCGGGTCATCATTTATTGAAGGAACATTGGGTAGATTCTATAGTAAAATGCCTTTGAACGACAACTAACATTTTAAATTTAGTTATTGTTCAAAGGCAAAAAGTCATAATTACTTTTGCAGTATTAATAATGGGTAGCTGCAATAATATTATCACAAATATGAGAACAGCATTTATTCTTCTGCGGATTTCTTAGCCTTCTTAGCATTACCCTTTCCTGCTAAAACCTCTCCATCAATCAATAGAATAATTGGTTCGGGATGATTGACAAATTTAACAGTTACATCTTTTTTGAATTCCCCTAAAGTTGCAGCATTATAGGTAACCTTAATCACTCCGCTCTTTTTCTTTCCGATAGGTTCCTTTGGATATTCAGGAGTAGTACAACCACACCCAGCCAAAGCACTTTCCACTATTAAGGCCTTACTACCATTATTCGTGAAAGAAAACGAATAAGTAACAGGTGTATTTTGGGGTATTTTTCCAAAAGTATGTTTCAATTCATTGAATTGAATATCATTTTGAGCACTAACCGCCAAACAAATCAACAAGCTAAATGCAACTAAAATCTTTTTCATTTTTAAATTATTTATGTATTAAAACAAGTAGAGCAGAAATTTTAATTTCATTTCTGCTCCATTTTATTTTTTAACTAATTACTATCGACTTAGTTAGAAGGGTTCTTCAATTTTTGTGTAGCATCATTTGCAGGTGCAGGTTGTTCGGCAGGCTTGTAGGTTTCACCATGGAAAGACACTTGCTTTTGCAATCCTCCGCCGAAGAAGAAAGTTACAAATTTGGTAAATGCACCATTTGTACCTCCATTAAAACCTAAAGTAACCACTTTGGTCTTTCCTGGAGCAATCTTTTCTCCTCTTGTATAGCCTTTAGGAGTAGTACAACCACATCCTGCCTGAACGTTATCTAATGTAACAGAATCAGCACTTAAATTTTTTACAGTAACCTGATATTCAGTTGGTTTACCAAATACAATCTTGCCAAAATTGTAATCGGCATTAGTAAATTGTAATACCTTGTCAATGTCAGGCTTTGCATTAATAACACCCGGTGTTGTTGTGGTAGAAATTTGTGCCTTTGAAGCTGTAGTTAAAGCGAATAACACGCTCATTAAAATTGTCAACTTTTTCATTTTTCTTAATTTTAGACCGTAAAAATATCTTTTTATTTTATCATTCCACTAAATATCCTGCCAATTTTTATTCTGAGTGCAAGTTTAATTATTTTTTTATCCGTTTCCATACTTATAACAGGATTTTTAACATTCTATAACGTACAATTTCAAAAAAGATACTAAAACCCATGAATTAAACTTATTGTGAGGATTAACCTGACCCTTTATGTTACTTCAATAAATTATTTAACTGACTTTCTTTCAGATAATTGATCTATAGACTTAATTTTTTAATATCATGTCAGTTTAATCAAAACAAATGTTTTTATACTTTTTTACATTAGCCCAATAAAATTCAATGGCTTTCAACATCTTTGCAACTATATTTTTAGAATAGATTGAAGGTTACTTTCATTATAGATAAATAAACGAATTTATGAAAAAGGCTATTTTAGTATTACTTACAAGCCTTGCCCTTTATTTTGGCAATGCACAATATAGTAATCTTCCAATCATTGGATTGGATACAGGATTTGTAAATCCTTATAACTATAAGGTCGTGAAAACAAAGCAATACAGTAAAGCCTCTGTTTCTTCTGCACATCCACTTGCATCTCTTGTAGGTGCTACAATACTTAGAAGAGGGGGAAATGCCTTTGATGCAGCAATTGCTGTTCAATGGGTTTTGGCTGTTGTTTATCCGGGGGCAGGAAACATTGGCGGTGGTGGTTTTTTAGTCGGACATCATTGGGATGGGAAGAATATCGCTATTGATTATCGGGAAACCGCTCCCTCTAAAGCATCAAAAGATATGTATTTGAATAATGAGGGCAATGTTCAATCAAGGCTTTCTCAACAAGGTCATCTTGCCTGTGGTGTGCCGGGAACTGTTGCAGGGTTATTTGAAACAAAAAAATATGGACATCTTTCTATGAGAACATTGATTCAACCGGCTATAGATATTGCTGAGTATGGGTTTGTGATTACTGAAAGGGAAGCAAATGGACTGAACTCAACGAAGGCATCCTTTAATGCGAATAGTACACAACCGAGTGTATTTGTAAAAGAGACTCCGTGGAAGGCAGGAGACACATTAATTAATAAAGACCTTGCTGAGACACTGAAAAGAATTAGGGACTTTGGCGAAAGGGGATTTTATGAGGGGAAAACTGCCAAACTGATTATTGAAGAGATTCGTCAGGGAAATGGCATCATGACGTTGGATGACTTAAAAAATTATAAGGCAAAAAGTCGAAATGCAATTGTTTTTAATTATAAAGGATATGATATTGTATCAATGCCTCCTCCGAGTAGTGGGGGTATTCTTTTGTGTCAGATGATGAAGATGATTGAAGGAAGAAATATCAGTCGCTATCCTTTTCAAAGTCCACAAGCGGTTCAATTGATGGTGGAAGCGGAAAGAAGGGCTTTCGCAGACCGTGCCACATACATGGGAGACCCTGATTTTTGGAAAGTACCCTTAAAAACCCTTTTGGACGATAACTATATCAATCATCGGATGGCAGATTATGATAGCACAAAAGCGACTCCTTCTACCTCTATCAAGGCAGGTTTGATAAAGGAAAGTGATCAGACCACGCATATCAGCATATTAGATAAGGATGGAAATATGGTGAGTGTGACAACGACCCTTAATGGTAGTTACGGCTGTAGAACCGTAGTGGGTGGGGCAGGTTTTTTACTCAATAATGAAATGGACGATTTTAGTGCAAAGGCGGGTGCTGCGAATATGTATGGTGCTGTGGGAGGGGTGGCTAATTCTATTCAACCTAATAAAAGGATGCTAAGTTCGATGACTCCGACGATAGTTTTGAAAAATAAGAAACCATTTCTTGTTGTAGGCACTCCCGGCGGTACTACAATTCCTACTTCTGTTTTTCAAACTTTAGTAAATATTATCGATTATAAAATGAATGGGGATGATGCGGTAAATCTTCCAAAATTTCACCATCAATGGCTTCCCGATGAAATAGCATTTGAACCTGCATTTCCTACTGATACAAAGAAGGCATTAGAGTCGATAGGTTATCAATTGACAAAGAGAGAATCAATAGGTAGAACAGAGTTAATCAGGCAATTAGCCGACGGAAAAAAAGAAACGATTGCGGATAAAAGAGGGGATGATAGTGTTGCAGGTTATTAATAGTAAAGAAAGTTTTAGTGTAGATTTATTTTAATAAAAGTAAATCCACGACTAAAGATTAATGAATAGGCATGCTTTTTATGCTAACATTTTCGCACTTAAAATAAACGTTTGGTTTTGAAATACAGCAAGAATAAACTGATTAATTATTAGTATCAACGACCTCTGCTGACATTCTTTCAGAAAATTGTTTCTTATATTTTGTAGGTGGCATCTTCTTGACTTTTAAGAATTGCTTATTAAAGTTAGCAATCGTATTAAAGCCACTTTCATAACAAATTGTCTCTATTGATTTTTGCGAATCAAGCAACTGTTTGCAAGCATAGCCAATCCGTATCTCATTCAAAAAGTCAATATAAGTTTTCTTTGTACATTTCTTAAAGTAACTACAGAAAGCAGGGATACTCATTTGTGCATTCCTTGCAACTTCTTCAAGTTTGATTGTTTCTTGAAAGTTATCTATTGAAAATTGAAAAATCTTATCTATCCTTTCCTTGTTTTTAGAATTCAAGTCCTTCACATCTTGTGTTGATAATGTTTTATAGTCCTGTTTCCTTGACAATAACTGCAAACATTCACCTAGAAGTAATATTCTAGAAAAGCCAATTGCATCTACCAATTTTCTTAACCTTTTGGCCAATTCTACCTTTGTCGCTCCTTCAATATACAAACCTTGAGACGAAATTTTTAGTAAATCTACAATCTGAGAACACTCTGGCAATTTTAGAAATGCATCGCCCCAAAAGTCTTCTCTAAAGTGGATTACAATAGCACTAGTAATTAAATCTGCAGGTTCTTTTTGAAATGTATGAGGCAGGTTGCTACCTAAAAAATAAATATCCTCCTCTACAAATTCTCCTACATAGTTTCCAATATAGCTATGCCCTCCTCCTTTTAGTATGAGTATAAACTCGTATTCGATATGCTGATGCCAAGACACCTCAAAGTTGGGGGTTGTATGAATGTTGGCAACAAAAGATTTATTCTCATCTAATGGCAGCTTCTCTATTAAAGGCTTCATAAATTCACTATTTTCACAATAATAAGGTCAAATATAAATATAAATTGATAATATAATTACAATTTATTATCAAATTGTTTTTTTGGGTATTTTAATATTACGATCCATCAACTTTTAGGGAGTCCATTTTCATTTTTTGAAGCAATCATTTGCCTTTTTTGTATTTCTAACTCTCTTGAGTTGTAGTGCTATTTTCATTAAGATCTAGATATATTTCGTTCTTTGAAAGGAGATAATGAGAATGCAGAAAAGGTTATACTAGTGATTGATTCTTATAATTCAAAACTTCTTGATGAAGCGATAGTTCTTTTCATGGGCATCTTACTACTCTTTACTTTTCCTGCGTTGGTGTGGGGTAGTAGCAGTACCGAGAACCCCGATTTTCGATGAGTATCTTACAATCTTTACAAGTCATGCGTTAGGGGGGGGCAGCGGGGTAGCGGAGGTTATTTTTTAAAGTAAGTGCCGATTATCATCAGTGCCAAGGCAATAAAAAAACCAAAGAACCATTTAAGCATATCATTTTTGCTTTCGGCTATCTTAAGTTCAAGCAAACTCAATTTTTTATCTAATGTAAAAAAGTCCTCTTTCCAAAGGCTCTTATAGTTGATAGTAGAAGCCTTTATATCTTCTACCACTACTTCTTCAATTGTATCTACAAATTCCTTTGCATCTGCTTCGCTCATTTTCAGTTTTAATCTTGCAATGTCATACAACCTAATATTAATAGTACTGATTTTTTCCTTTTAATATTGCAATAGTAATCTATATTTAGCATATACCTTTCCAATGAGTGTCTTACAATATTTCAATTCATGCACTAGTGGGGGCAGTAGCGGGATTCGTTTGATTTATAGAATATTTTCTATTTAATTTAATGACTTATGACCTCCTGCTTTTTCTCCACCCAATTTATAATCCTCTCTGCTTCTTTAAGACCTACATTGGCTATATCTACGCTTAAATCTCCATCATAACCCATTCCTAAATGAAGGATTTCATAAGCATTCAAAAAACTGTTAAGTATTTTCTTGTCTAATTTAGCCAAACCTTCTTGATACCACTCAACTTTCTTACGTCCTTTTTTCTTGATATCAAACAAACCATCCAAAGCTACCAATACGCCTAGATAAGCAGTGTGTCCAGCCATGCGAACATACTTTTTATCATGATAACGGGTTCCTTCTTTTTTTGCTTTTACCCGCAATATATCTTTTGCGTTATTTATATAACGGTGTGCTTCTTGAGTCTCGTTCATAAATTAATTTGCGTAAAAGTAAGGTAAATCGTACCCACCCAATAAATTATTTTGCATACAAAAACATTTTTAAAATGAAAAAAGTGCAGCCATATCTTGAAGATAGCAACTGCACTTTACTGTAAATTTAAGAACCGTATTGATTGATATGCCACAAGTCGCCGACTTGCAGCAGCGATACCTTTATTTTATGAGCGGTAGCGGTAGTAATTAAGAATTATTTTTTTAGATAAAGTCCAATTATCATAATGGCTAGAGTAAGAAATACACCGATTACCCACTTAAATTGGTCTGTCATCTTATCTTTCAACCTTATCTCTAGTTGAAGTAAATCTTGTTTGGTTGATAATATATTTAAATTCGTTTCGTTGTTATCCTTTATTTTTCCATCAACAAAGGAAACCAAAGCCTCTGC
>CANCKV010000047.1 GCA_947378615.1 Chitinophagaceae bacterium
TGTACTATTACTATATTACTTTCTTGATTTACCTCTATTTCTTCGCCATCTTCATTCAGGAAAGCCGTGTCATCATTGCAAATAAATGTGCCTTGCAATTCCTCTTTTGAATTATAAATACCCCAAACTAATTTAGTGGCATAGATAAACATGACAGGGTTATTTAAAAAGAATTGCTGCCATTGTGAGAAACTCCACTTTCCTTGAATGATTAGATAATATTCTAAACGTGGGGATTGCGACTTGACAATCTCCCTTATTTCTTTTGAAATCGTTTTAAATTCATCTTTTAAGGAAGTGCTTGCCTTTGCAGGAATTGATTTAAGCTGCTTATTGTCTTCATCAAAGAAGGCAATCTTAAATTTACTATCGATGAATGCCCTAAATTCCTCTCCATCTACTTCAAAGCTTTTGAATAAACCATCAAAACCAAAATCAGGTACTATCTTATCTCCTAATTCGTGTGTTGTAATCCCTAGTTCCTCAGCAGCGGTAATCAATGCTTTTAATGCAGCCGCACCCACATTTGCTTTTTTATTTCGATACTTTCTACTATACCATTCCACCCATCTCAATGCTTTATCACTGCCATTTAGTGCCAATGCCTCCACACCATATTCAGCCATTTTGTGGCGATTATACTCTATCCAACTATTCGTGGTCGTTCTTATTTTATCTACAATTTCATTTCCTCCGAGTTGTGTAGCCAACGCCATTAAGTATTTATGCTCGGGTTTAGTATCTTTTTCCCTAAAAATTTTCAGCAGAAATAATGCAAAGGGAGTTGCTTTTTCCTTATCTATTTTATTCAAGATAAACTTAGCTTCTATATCTGAATTGATTCCTTTTGCACGGGTTGCCCTGTAAAAAAGGAAACGGATAGTCTCATGATTCAAAAGGCTGCCATCTTGAAAGTAAATAGCAGGCAACAAAGATTCTTCTAGCCAAGGTTCAATAGGCTTTTCAAGTTTACTCCTTTTCTTTGCTGCTTCAATCATTGCTGTGAGGAAATCACTATTCGCTTCTTTTGGCAAAGCATCCCTTACTGATTGTAGTAGAATATCCCTTGCATTATCATTCACTTCTTTATTCAATACGTTCATGATAGCTTCTGTCGCCTTTGTACTATCAGAGAAACTTAAGATAATAGCTGCAATCTGTCGAATATCTGAATGCTTACTATCCAATAATTTGATGGCTTTGTTTTCAGACTCTTCGTCATTTTCTGCAATAACTTTGGCAACTAATTCCCTTAAAGGCTTCGATTTGTGATTTATTAACGACCAAATAATTGGCAAATATTCTTTAGGCGTAAAACTCTTTTTCATTAATTCAATCACCGATTGATAATATCTCGCTCCTCCTACAGGTGCAGTTGTTTTGATGGCATAAGCAAAATAAGGAAGTAAGTCTTCTCCTTTGAGAAAAGATGGTATGATAGTTAATATATCAGTGTTCATGAATACATTTTCATCCATCCACTCGGATAACGTAAGAATCGCCTGTTCTTTTTTGTAAGTAAGCAGGAAGAAAAATGAATAAGCACTCATTTTGAGATTACCAATAGGAATGAGGCTTTTTGGTTGTTTGTAATAAACATTTTCCCAGGTTTCTTTTGGAGTATGAATCCTGTAAAAATCAAGATATTGTTTAGAAATTTGTGATACCAAATCACTAAAGAAACCATTTTCTGTATCGTACAAACTTATTGCCAACCTAAATTTCATTATCAATGTAGCAATATTGGGATTCTGTTGATTGGTTAGAATTTCTAAAATCGGATTTAAATATTTACCATCTTGATAGACTTTAAAAAGCAATAATGGGAAATTATAATCTTTACAAATTCCTTCTTGTATATAATGGAGTAAAAACTCGGGTTTAGCTAGTTCAATAAGTTTAAAATAAAAAGCACTCCAAATATAATTTGAAGGTAAAATTAGTTTATTAGCTAATTTGATATAATTGAGTAAGTAATGATTTATTAATCCTTCTGTAATAGGATTGTTTAGACTTTCATTTGAATTTTTAAAATGAAATCCAAAAACTAGTTGAATGAATATTTCATCTTCATTTAAACCTAGGCTTTTATAAAGTAATAAAGCTGCATTTAGCACTTCTTGTGTTTCTTTCTCTTTAAT
The DNA here is from genome assembly GCA_947378615.1 of Chitinophagaceae bacterium. GTDB lineage: Bacteria > Bacteroidota > Bacteroidia > Chitinophagales > Chitinophagaceae > Parasediminibacterium. The sequence continues at coordinate 2,142 of CANCKV010000047.1, forward strand.
TGATTTTATTATCCAATTATTTAGTGATTCCCTCATATAGGGATAGACCAATGGATGAAAAATAATATCAAAAACCAATTTATCTTTGGGAGATAACTCATCTATATTTCCCAACAAATCAACAATCCTAACTAACTGTATAATATTATAAGCACTCTGAAGTCCATTGAGAGAATTAGATTTACCAGTTAAATAATCAATTATAACACTGTAGTTTGGGTGATTTCTCATCTCTTCGTTACCCAATATTTGTTGTATACGAGTTGTTGTTGCAATTGCCTTTTCTATTTCCTCAATTGTAAATGCCATGATGCAATATTTTTATTTATACCTTATTTTCTCAAAATCAAATCTTCCTTTGCTGCCCAAATACTGATGTCCTGTTTGCTTAGTGCATGTGCCATTAAATCAGGGAATTTATCGGGTGTACAAGCAAATACGGGGATACCTAAACCCGCTAGAAATTGTGCATTATTATGGTCGTACGAAGGTGCACCATCATCATTCAATGCCAACAACACTATCACCTGTACTCCTGCAGCAGTTAGTTCTACGGCTCGTTTTCGCATCTCATTTTGATTGCCTCCTTCATATAAATCTGTAATCAACACCAATACCGTGTCAAGTGGTCTAGTAATGATTTGTTTGCAATAGGTCAGGGCAGAATTGATATCGGTACCACCACCAAGTTGCACACCAAATAAAAGTTCTACAGGGTCGTCGAGTTCTTCTGTTAGGTCGGCTACAGCAGTATCAAACACAATCATCCTGGTTTTAATGGCAGGAATAGATGCCATCACCGCACCGAAAATGCCTGAATAAACAACAGAGGTTCCCATTGAACCGCTTTGGTCTAAACATAAAACAACGTCCTTTAACGAGGAACGTCTTCTGCCATAGCCAATCTTAATTTCGGGAATGATGGTTTTATATTCGGGTTGATAATGCTTTAGATTCTTGAGGATAGTACTATGCCAATTGATTTCATTATGACGTGGTCTCCTATTTCTAACACTCCTATTCAAACTTCCTGATATAGCCTGTTGCATAGGTTGAGACAGCTTTCTCATCAATTCATCCACTACCTTTCTAACCACTTTCCTTGCCGTATCCTTTGTCTTATCGGGAATGACTCGACTTAACGTCATCAATGTAGCCACCAAATGAACATCTGCCTCTACGTTTTCGAGCATCTCTTTTTCAAACAACATTTGGGTGAGATTCAGCCTTTCCAAGGCATCACGCTGCATAACCTGTACTACTGAACTAGGGAAAAATGAGCGAATATCTCCCAACCAACGGTTTACATTCGGAGAAGAAGGACCCAAACCTCCCTCTTTACCACTTCCTGTACCGCCACCACCATTGCTATCATACAAAGCAGAAAGTGTATTATCCATTGCCAAATCCTGACCAGAAAGATTAATTCCTGTTCCATCATGTTGATGACCACCGAGTATTAGCCGCCATTTTCGCAATTGTTCTTCATTCATTTTTTATATTGATTAATAAATTAAATGATTTTTTGATAGATAAAATTTTCCAAATGGAACACAATGTTTTTCACAATCTTAATAATTATTTTAAACATTAGCTCCTATTATTTTTACTGAAAACAAGACAAATCAGTGAATCACGCTAGTTTTAGTCAATTTCGTCGTACGGTGTTTTCAAATCGTCGTACCTTGAATTGAAATCGTCGTACGGTGAAATGAAATCTGCATACGGTAATTTGAAATCGTCGTACGGAGAAATGAAATCGTCGTAAGGAGAAATGAAATCTGCATAAGGAGATTTGAAATCGTCGTACGGTAATTTGAAATCGTCGTAAGGAGAATTGAAATCTGCCTACGGTAATTTGAAATCGTCGTACGGTGATTTCAAATTTTAATACCCCAATAACTCCATCACCACAGGTATTCCCAACTTGCCTCTTTCCCTGTCAAAACTATTTTCTTCAACTCTTGCTAGCGGATTTACCTTATCGCCATTCTTCACCTTTTCGCCCAATTTCCGTCTTTCTACACTTGTAAATTTGCTGAAAGTCCTTCGCAATAATGGCAGTGCTTCTATAAAATTCTCTTCCTTTAATTGACATACCCAATTATTAACCATCTGCCACAGGTTTTCATCTATCAATAATAAAGTACCACTACTTCGTAAAAACCCTTCCAACCAAGCCGCTACTTCTGCCACAGGCAATGAACGACTCAAATTGCTGAAGAACAAATTATCCAAGTCTGCTTCAGGAAGGTTTTTTGCATCAAAGAGTTGTCGAGTAGCAAAGCCCCTCATCATCGGTGCTGCATTCGTCAGATAGGCAACCTTTATCAGGCAATCAGTCCATTGCTTGGTATAATCCTCTTCTTGTAAAGTTTTAATGCTATGACTGATACTAATACAATCTTCTGTCAACGTAGTGGCCGTTTCTTCATTTATTCCACAACACGCTGCAGGCAATCCAATGCAAACCCTTGTTATGATACTCTCAGCTATCTGTCGCACCATTTCTGCATCGGTGTTTCGTACATTCCCGTACCGCATGATTTCGATGAGACCAGGCAATATGCCTACCAACTGTATCACATCATTTGTGGCTGCTGCAACATCGAGAATCCGTACTGCAATCGCTTTTGCAGCACCAGACAAATCGGCTGGAATGACATCTTTTAGCATTTCGGCTATTGGCTTCAAGGCAGTTTCCTGATTACACTTTTGAATCAACCACGCATTACTTGCCTCCTCTAGCGTATTACCCCAAACACCCTTCTCAATTATATGGACTACAAAAGAGGGATTCCATTGCAATCGCCATTGTTCCTTGAATGTCCCCTTTCCATTGACAACAGTTTTACTCCCCCATTCGATACCCATTAGCAATAACCTATGTAAGAAAATACTTCTTTCCAAGTCTCCTTCTTTTCGTAGGTCTAGTGCATAATCCTTCCAATCGGCAGTGGCAGGGAGTCTTAAACGCTTTTGATATTTTTCAATATCCATCTGTAGGGGCGGTTTTGGAATATCTTCAGGTACAGTACCAATCCTATTACTGACAATTAATTCCGACTTAATCAGGGCAAGTAATATTGATTCGCCATTACAAAGAACACTTAGAGTAGCCTCGTTCAATTCTTCTAAACCGACTTTGGAAAGGTGGCGTAACGATGAAAGAGATTCTGCCAAACGGACTGCTTCAATGACATGTGCAACAGAAGTATCCATTTGATTTTTTCTAAATAGATGTGCCACTTTAGTCATCCATAAAGTGCCATCATCAGCAGGATTTTTCCAAACATGGTCATACCATCCTGGAGATTCTATGCCCGCACCATAGCCACTAAACATACTTAAACGACTGTAAGTCCAAGGTATCCAAGTAGTTTCTATCTTTACTTTTGGTAAGTTTTTAAGCAATTCATTGTCTTCTTTCGCTTTAGGCATATTCGTCAATGCGGGTACATGCCAAGCACCACAGATGACTGCAATATTTTGAAACATTTCTTTTTCTGCCTGCCGAATCGTCTTCCGCATTGATGCCTCTCGAAGTTGTTCCCTATAATCTGTTGTTGATGGATTTGATTCCCTTAGTGCCTGCATTGCTTCAGAGATAGCCGTAAATACCTCTTCATTATTTTGACGATGCTCAAACATGGATTCCCACCATCGTTCTTCACTTGTAAATCCTGCTGCATCGGCAAGGTGTTGCAAGGGATTTCGATGAAATTGGAGCGTGGTTTCATTTACTTCAGCACTATTGTCTTCAATGACTGTTGAATCATTTTCTGATTCTTTATTTTTCGCACTCTCTATCGCAAACCAATGAGTCAAGGGCAAATCCATGAAACGTACATGAATATTGACTCTTTTAGCATATTGTATAGCCTGCCATTCGGGCGAGAATTCTGCAAAAGGATAGTAAACAGATTGTTGAATATTATCGGTTTGATAGGCAAGAATAGCAACGGGTGGAACTAATGCAGGATGATTGGCATATTGCAAAAGACCATCTGCTTCTGTAGGACCTTCCACCAAAACAATATCGGGTTGTAGGTTTTCCAAGAATGCTTTTACATTCTTGGCAGAACCCGGTCCGTGATGCCGAATACCTAATATATGAATAGCCATATTTGAATGCGATTATTTTTTTATTTCTCTAACACTACTAAGAAAACAGACTCAACTCCTTTAACTCAAGTTCAATTATTTTTTCTTCCTTTCTTCTATTCTTCCTTTTTCTTTGCGCTTCTTTGCTTCTTTGTATCTACTATATAACTTCTATTCAGAAAAGCGTTCTAATGCTACGAAGTAGCATTCCTCTGTGACCTACTTTTCAATAAAACATAGAAAAATGCTATGTCTTTTCTATGTGGCTATATGCCTATGTGGTAGCCTACTTTATAACTTCTTATCAAAAAGTCGTTTCCAATGCTACGAAGTAGGATTGCTATGTGAACTTCTTTTCAATTAAACACAAAAAAAACTATGTCTTTTCTATGTGGCTCTATGCCATGTGGTAGCCTTTTTTCTTTTCTAAAAGTTATTTAACCAGAAACATGAATCCCTTTATTTCTCACTTTGTGTTGAAAAAAAACTTTGAATCTTTTCCTTTTTTGATTATTTCTCAATATGCATTATTAATTCAAATCCCTTGACGCCCTGTAAATATCTTTCCAGTCGTCCCTTGTCTTAATCACCGTTTCCAAGTACTCTTGCCAAACAATCTTATCCTGAACAGGGTCTTTTAAAACGGCACCGAGAATGCCCGCAGCCAAATCTGCCGCCTTCAATTGTCCATCTCCAAAATAACCTGCCATTGCCAAACCATTGTTGACAACAGAGATAGCCTCAGCCGTACTAAGCGTTCCTGTAGGCACTTTTAATTTGGTTTTCCCATCAGTAGTTACCCCATTTCTCAATTCACGGAAGATGGTGACTATTCGTCTAATCTCCTGCAAAGCAGGCTTTTCAACAGGCAGTTCCATTATCTTTTCATAACTAGCCACTCGACGCTGAACAATATCTATTTCTTCCTCCATACTATCAGGAACGGGAAGAATAACGGTATTGAATCGACGTTTCAAGGCACTTGACAATTCATTTACGCCCTTATCCCGATTATTTGCAGTGGCAATGATATTAAACCCTCTTATTGCCTGCACCTCCGTATTTAACTCAGGAACAGGCAATGATTTCTCGGAAAGAATGGTAATCAAGGTATCTTGTACATCTGCACCAATACGGGTCAGTTCTTCAATACGTACTATTTTGCCGTCTTTCATCCCCCTGATAACAGGTGTTTCCACTAAGGCAGATTCGCTCGGCCCTTCTGATAATAGCTTGGCATAATTCCAACCATATCGAATAGATTCTTCACTAGTTCCAGCCGTGCCTTGAATAATCAAGGTACTATCTCCACTAATTGCAGCAGCCAAATGTTCACTCACCCAACTTTTTGCAGTACCCGGAAGTCCATATAGCAGCAAAGCCCTATCGGTAGTAAGAGTGGCAACGGCTATTTCCATCAACCTTCTACTGCCAATATATTTCGGTGTTATCTCGAAACCATTTTTCAGTTTTCCCCCAATCAAATATGTGACCACTGACTGCGGAGTCAACTTCCAATTAGTAGGACGTTTTCCCGTTTCCGACTTTTTCAACTCCTCTAATTCCTCTGCAAATAACTCTTCCGCATGACTCCTTAAAATGTTTGACATATCTCTTGTTTTAATTTATTAATTCCTTTACTTTTTACTTAAAAAATATAACGTAAAACCTACAACGTATAACCTACAACTCCTCACTCATCACTCATAGTTCATCACTCTCCAAAAGCTTGTTTAACCTGTTGTTTTAATACTAATAATTTATTGATATAGGCAACTGTAATTGCCCAACTATTCTTAGCATATTCTTCCGATGGCATACAACTTTCCAATATGCCCGATGCCTGAACGGGTATCAATTGAATATGTTGATTATAAAAACTACGATTGTATTGATAAGGATTCTTTGCAGTAAAGGCAAATATTTTCTTTGTCAATACAAGGCTCCACTCTTGCTGTTCTTTAATGACTAAGTTCATCAACGGAACCGACTCCTTTTCAAAATACTTTAAAATGTATTTTTCCTTCAATTCAGTGGGTAACAATGGAATCAGGACTAAATAAGTCTTTTCCTCCCTATCCATAAAATGAATTGCCCAATTGTTTGCTTTAAACTTTTTAATAGCCAAAGAAAGTGACTCAATGAAAACCTTTCCCTTATCCGACTTATCAAGAAAATCAATGATTTCCTTTGCAGATAATTGAAGGTGTTCTTCCCAAAAAGAGGGAGGCACTTGTGCAATCAATTGTTGCAAGATATAATCTTCATCAGAAATGTTCTTTTGTGGGCTTAACTTTTCAATTCCCGACTTAAATATTTCTTCCTCAATATTTGAAATCAGGTTGAAATGAAGTACCGTTTTTGAAGAAAGTCCAAACAGGGCCTTTTCTTTCTTTAAAATGACCGATTCCCTCAAGATTTCTTTATACTTTTTGATGATAGTTGATTCAGGAATTAGCTTTAACAATCGCAAGGCCTCATCCTTTACTTTTGAGCTTTTATCTTTAGATAAAGTCTCCAACCATTCTGCATCATCAACTGATAAGTTCGTTTCAAGCACTTCCAAAAAAGCCTGCTTGGTAGCCGCATTTTCCTGTTGCCATGTCTGTTGAATCCATTCTCTAGCTTTTGAAAACTCTTTAGTCCTTACATTCTCAAGCACATTTTTTCTTTGTTCAAACGTTCCCGTTAGCCAAAGTTCATCATCTAAAATACTAACTGCAAAAAGCCATTCACTATTAAATTTACTCAGCCATCTACCTCTTTTTCCTCCGCAGGTTTCTACCAAATTGCGTAATTGCTTTTGTTGAATAGCCTTGTCAAAAAGGGTAGGTAACCATTCGGGATGAACCAATAGATTTCGGTTTGCACATTCCAATAGCCAGATTTTTAGTAAAGGATTGCTATCCTCAAATAAGATATCCTTTAAGACCTGCTTTGCAAAATCGCTACAATATAAAAGGGTTTCTTCTTCTGCAATCGTATTTTCTATTTCCTTATTCAAAGCGGTTACTCCTGCCTGCCTATAATTAAATACCAAACTTGCAGATTGTAAGAATTTCTCTTCGTTTTCAATTGTTTCATTCGAGTGAATGGTTGAGAATGCAGTGTTTAATTCAGTTTCAAAGTCAGTAAGTTCAAGTGGTTTCTTTGCTGTACCTATCAAAGCTGTTTGTACTATTTTGTTCAATTGCTCCATTTTGGCTAAATATTTATATATTGGTTATTAATCCATACTCCAAACGGTTCAAATTCATTTTCCTTTCCAATCACTGCCATATTAAGTGGTTTTCCACCGCTTAAAGAAAGTAATTTATATAGGTTAGTAAACCCTTCTGTAAGCAGTACCGAATGATTGTTTTGGTCTTTTAGCCACCATTTATTGTTGTAATTAATAGGTGTAATCTGCTCAATAATAAACGGTCTTATTCCACTAAATGGTAGTTTGGTAGTAATAGAAGTTTCCATCAATGCAATTTCATTCCATGAAGAAAGACCTGCTATCGTTTGTGATAAATCAGCATTGATTTGTTTCTTAATGATTGCCCGAAGAGGAGATACGGAAGGGAAAAATACCAATTCTGCCTCAATGCATGCACCTGTAGAAAGGGAGAAGGCAATCCCTTGACCTCTAACACTAAACTGTAAAACCAACGCATAACGTTTAGTTTTTGTGCCATAAAGCCAATTTCTCTCAGTGGTTATCGCATCTTCTTCTTGTACTTGTTTACCCAAAACCAACCAATTATCAATGATACCATTCAGTTCTTTCAGTTCATCTTGACTTTGTGTAAACCCAATACTACTACGAATGTCTTCGAGTAAAAGAGGATTCAGCTTTTCCTTATTTTTATAACCGGCAATTACAAGATAAATTCTACATAATTGATTCATAAACAGACTTTGCCAGCCTTCCTTATAAAAGTTGATGCGGCCTAATTCCTTAAGCATATTTGCAAGCCCAGGTGCTTTTGCATCAATCATTCTTTTTGATAGGTTATCAAAAACCGCAGTGCCATTTTCGGGGATAGAGATGATGCCGTTACGAACCAAATCCTTCATCCAAAGCAGTAAGTCCTCAATGCCATCTTCCACTAATTGTTCGCGTGCTTTTTGACGTTTTGCCTGTGCAACTTCATCAACAGGTTTATCCTTTTGTTCTGCCTTCTTCTCGGCTCTTTCGGTTCTTTTTTCCAACCAATCCGCTACCCATTGTGGAGGGGTGGTATCTGTAAAACTATTAGAATGCTTAGTGTGAAAAAGAAGTAAACCCAAGCCATGTTTGCAAGGAAACTTTCTGCTAGGGCAGGAACATTTAAAAGAAAGGGAAGATAAGTCAATCTGTGTTTGATAAGGTTTACTACCACTGCCTTGACATTCGCCCCAAATAGCCATTTCATTAATGCCTTTGCTAACCCATTTAGACAGGGTCGACAAATCCTTGCCTGCTTTCTTAGAGGGTTCGTCGGGGGCAAGCGCCAATATTTGATCTTCAGATAATTGCAAGAGAAATATTTTTCACGAAGTTATTATTATGAGGCATTCGAAACTAAGTGGGAACCGAAAAGTTTGAAAAAAAACAAAATAAGTTCAAATTGTTACGAATCTGTAGGATTTAACAGAAGAATCACGAGATATGAGCAAAGAATCATTATGATATTTTTATCTACTAAGCCCCCAAAATGACAATTGAATATCCCTAGAAATACTAATCTTTTAGAGGTTCTTCCATTGTTCTTTTTATCATAATCACCAAATATAGTACATAATTGGTGATTATGTTCACCAAAAAATATGTATAATTGGTGATTAGGGTGTTTTTTAATACAATTTTTAATAAATCATAACTCATCACTCTTGCACAGGCGGCCTACACTTCATCCTGTCTTTTCTTCTGCCTACTTGTGGCGCACCACCGAGTTTGGTATCTGTATTAGGAGAGAAGTTTTTATTCAATAAAAGCTTGTAGCACATCGTTAGTTCAAAACCTCCCCTTAATTGTGAAGCCGTCTTTAATTGACTC
>CANCKV010000048.1 GCA_947378615.1 Chitinophagaceae bacterium
GGACATATCATCGTTGACTTTGCAGACGTTTGTACAGTAATGAAAAATGGTGGTGTTGCTATTCTTGGTAAGGCTGAAGCTGAAGGTGAAAATCGTGCTCAAGTAGCAATTGAAGAAGCATTGTCTTCTCCATTATTGAACGACAACGATATCACAGGCGCTAAATGGATTCTTATCAATATCAATTGTGCTGAAGGTGATGATGAATGTACAATGGATGAAATTGAAACCATCAATAATTATTTACGTATGCAGGCTGGACCTAATACAGATGTAATTGTTGGTATGGGATATGATAGTTCTTTGGGTAAGAAAGTGGGTATTACTTTAATTGCAACAGGATTTGATTCAAAAGATCCATTTGCAAAGCCTGTAGCAGAAGTGATTCCAGAAGCTAAGCCAGAAAGGATAGAGTTGACGCTTGATGTAAATGGAAGCAACAATGTTGCACCTGCTGTTGCAGCTGCACCTCCTGCCCCTGTGGTTGAAATCGACCCAATGGCTCCAACGCTTGAAGCTCCTTATAGCAGTGTCTTTGAAAGTAGTCCAAAAACTACTTTTAGTGAAAAGAGCGCATCTGCTTTTCTGTCTTCTTTCGCAGATTCTTCAACTTCTCAAAGTGAATCAAAGTCAGCGGAACAAACGTTGTATTTCGAATTGACACCAACAATTACTGATGAGTTATTACAACCCATTAATGTAAAAGAAGAAAAGAAGATTGAGCCAGTAATTGATGAGACACTTCAATTTACTTTTACAGAAAAGCCAGCTTACAGCAGTGCGTTATCGAGTAAGCCAACAAATATTTATGCGGAGCCTAAACCTTTTCAAGTAGTTTCTGCTCTTGATAATGAAGAATCTGAAAAGTCAGATTATGCTTTTAATTCTAATGTATATAATGAGAATGAACAAGCAAGTTCTATCGAAGAGGAATCGAATGAGCCCCCTACCTTTTCTCAGCCAGAACCTGCTATTGTAAATAATCAATTTTCAGATATACCTGAGAATGATGAAGTAGAAGAGCAAAGAAAAAAGATTCAAGAAAGGATTAGCAGATTAAGGAATTTGAGTTATAATAAAAGTGCAGATGCGCTAGATGAATTCGAGAATGTTCCTGCTTATATCCGTAATAAAATGGAATTATTTGGTAATGCCTTTACTTCTGCCGAAAACTTTTATAGTGGTGTAACCATCAATAAAGAAGAAAATGGTCAAAAGTCAGTATTGTCAACATTGAATACTTTTTTAAATGGTAAAAAGCCTGATTAATAGAGGTTTTAATGATAGTTTTTAATTTGTGATGATAATTTAAAAAATGGGATGCAAATATTTTTTGCATTCCATTTTTCTTTTACGACGACTTTTATCCTAAAAATCAATTTGCATCTTTCCTTTTCACCAATTTCTCTTATTTTTATTCAATGAACATAGATATTACTGCCGAAATTCAATTTCAAACTGCAAGGAGTGGTGGCAGTGGCGGACAGAACGTAAACAAAGTGGAAACAATGGTTGAGGGTAGATGGAATATTAATGATTCCCAACTTGTAAGTGATGCCCAAAAACACTTGCTTTTTCATAAACTAGCTAATAAGATAACAAGTGAAGGTCTCCTATTGGTTAAATCACAGACGGCAAGAACACAGCTTGACAACAAGGCGAACGTGATTGTCAAAATGAATGAATTGGTGAATCTTGCACTTATAAAAAAGAAAATGCGTATTGCCACTCACCCTAACAAAGCTGCAAAAGAAAAGCGAATTGAAAGTAAGAAAAGAAACGCTCAAATCAAATCATTTCGTAGTAAAGTAAATAAAGATGACTATTAAGTGAAAACGCTATACTCATTCATATTATGCTTATTGTTTCTAATAGTACTTTCTTCGACTTTAGTAGAAAAGGGAGGTCTCACCAAAGTTATTGGCACTATACTTCCTTTTGTTGTCCCAAAAGGATGGCCTAAACCTGTATATGCTATCAAGAAGAATCCCATCACCTTAGAAGGGTTTGAATTGGGTCGAAAATTATTTTATGATGGACGGCTGAGTAAAGATGGGAATTATCCCTGTGCAAGCTGTCATCAACAGTTTTCGGCATTTGCTACTTATGACCATAATTTTAGTCACGGATATAATAATTTACAGACTACTCGGAATGCCCCAGCACTTTTTAATCTCGCTTGGACAAAAGAATTTATGCTTGACGGGAAGATTACCTCCTTAGAATCTTTACCAATAGTGCATATCACTGCTACTAATGAAATGGGAGAGAATATGGATAGTGTAGTCAATAAATTGAAGAAAGATTCCTCTTATCATCGGATGTTCAAAAATGCGTATGGAGATACGGCTATCACAACGCCTAGAATAATGAAGGCTTTGACTCAGTTTATGCTCATGCTAGTTAGCAGTAATAGTAAATATGACAAAGTGATGAGAGGAGAAGATAAATTTATCTTGCCAGAACAGTTGGGATACGATATTTTTAAAACAAAGTGTGCCACCTGTCATCCTGAACCGATGTTTACAGATTACACTTATAGGAATATTGGAATGACTGCCGACCAATATCTACGTGATTATGGGCGGATGAATGTAACCGGCAAAAAGGAAGATTCATTGAAGTTCAGGGTGCCGAGTTTACGCAACATTACCTATTCTGCTCCTTATGGGCATGATGGTCGTTTCTTTAGTTTGATGAATGTCTATGAGCATTTTAGGAGTAAAATGATTGTCGGAGTAACTACAGACACCCTATTAAAACACAAATTGCCCCTTTCTAATTATGAAATTGGGCAGTTAACCGCTTTTCTTTATACGCTAAGTGATACTACCTTTTTGAGGAACAAACGATTTGCTGAACCTGGAAAAGAAAATGTGCCTGCATCTTACATTCACGTTCACTAATGCTACATTTGCTTTTTTTGAAAATGAATTTACCATAAGGGTCACAAAGTATTTTAAAAGGGGAACAAGGGAAGTTGTTGGTTTATAATTTTTACGTCTTACTATGTAGTGTAAAATAAAAGAAATTGTACAACCTGATTTAACTCCTTTAAGAGTCATTATAGGGATTTAGATAAATATCTTTGTTTACTTTGTTTTGTTTTGTGTCCTTTTGGTAAAAAAAATAATCTTCAGACATTGAGTAATATTAAAAAATTAGCGTCGCAAACATTGTGGTATGGATTGAGTTCCATAGCTGCAAGGTTTATTAATTACTTGCTGACCCCATTTTTAACTTACTCCCACCATATCAAAACATCAGATTTTGGTAAGATGGGTTTGATTTATTCTGCCTTACCTGTATTGAACGTAGTTTTTACTTATGGTTTCGAAACGGCTTATTTTCGCTTTTCTGCTCGGGAAGAATACAAAAAGAGTATTTATAGTACCACTGCCATCTCTTTAATTGTTTCCACACTCATCTTCACCCTACTTTTATGGTTCAATCAAACCTTAATTGGTAATCAGATAGGCTTAGGTGCTTTCCCGAAAATTATTCAATACAGTATTTTAATCATCGCTTTCGATACGTTAAGCACGATTCCATTTGCTAGGTTACGTCAGGATGGACGTCCTGTCAAGTTTGCCATTGTCAAGATTACAGGTATCACCATTAATATGTTGCTTACTTGGTTTTTCATTGGATATTGTGCTGGAAAATTAGAATCAGACCCAAATAATATCGTTCGGCTGTTGTATGATAAAAATACAAACCCTATTAATTATGTGGTGTTAGCTAATTTGGTACAGTCTATTTTTACTTTGCTATTATTGTTTTCAGAAATCAAACAAATCAGATTAAGATTCAATATCAAACTTTGGAAGGAAATGATGGTTTATTCCCTCCCCTTATTGATTGTTGGATTAGGTGGCATCGTTAATGAGACTTTTGATAGATTGATGTTAAATAAATGGCTGCCAGGTACTCAGGAATTCAAAGAAGGGCAAGTCGGTATCTATAATGCCTGTTACAAATTATCAATACTAATAACCTTATTTATTCAAGCTTTTAAAATGGGAGCTGAACCTTTTTTCTTTAAGCAAGCCGAAAGTGCAAGTCCTCAACGAACCTATGCTCGAGTGATGAAATTCTTTGTCATTGTTATTACATTAATGTTCTTAGTAGTGGCATTGTATATACCGGTATGGCAATACTTTATTGGGGAGCAATATCGGGTAGGATTAGCGGTAGTGCCGATTCTTTTACTCGCCAATATATTTTTAGGCATCTATTACAACTTAAGTGTATGGTTCAAATTGAGTAATAAGACAATCGCAGGTACATATATTACCCTTACAGGCACTTTCATAACTTTAGTTGTCAATTATTTCTTCATCCCCAATTTCGGATATATGGCAAGTGCATGGGCAACTTTTCTTTGTTATGGCTCGATGATGGTGATGAGTTTTATTTGGGGACAAAAATATTATTACATACCATACGCTTGGAAAAAGTTGGTGGCCTATATGGTCATTGTAGTCTTATTCTTTTTCATCCACAAAGCGGTTCTCTTGCTTTGGTCAAACAAGTGGTTTGGACTTTCTATTGCTACACTGTTGGTCTATATTTATTGTTGGTTTCTTTTATTGATTGAACGAAAGGAGTTTAAAAAGCTTCCTTTTTTAGGGAAGTATATCAAATAGGTACTTAAGAAATGATACATAGTTATATCCTATTTCACATTACTCACTGGTAATATTATTAATTCATTTATGGGTTCAATTACCTCGATACCATTTGATAATAATTGTTTTTATGCAAAATTTTAATACGGTGAATTCATCAAAAGCAGGCTTATTCTTTCCTAACCTTCAAATAGTAAGAGGGATTGCTGCTCTTTTAGTTGTATTAAATCATATTTATTCGAAAGAATCATTTTTTCCTAACATTCAAACACAGCCTTACGAACAATATTTTGTGAATTTAGGCGTATCAGGATTGACACTCTTTTTTTGCCTCAGCGGCTTTTTAATTACCTATATTCTTCTCAATGAAAAGCAATATTCGGATACTATTCATATAAAAAAGTTTTATTTAAGAAGAGTCTTGCGGATTTGGCCGCTTTACTTTGTGATGATAATTATTGGTCAATTTATACTCCCCTATTTTGTAAATAGTAATTTTGAAGGCGGTGATATTCATTCTTTTTTTGCCATAAAGTCTTTATTATATTTAGTTTTCTTGCCAAATTATGTGTTCTTTATTTTTCAGCCACATAATCCATTTATAGATGTTACATGGTCAATTGGTACTGAAGAACAATTTTATTTCTTTTGGCCTCATTGTATAAAACGTGTAAAATCATTATTGATTCTTTGTCTCTTTTTGATTTTTTCACAGTTGATTGCAGAACTATTTACTACGCAACTAAATATAGTAAAGAGCACAAATACCTTCTATTTTTTAATAAATAAGTTGATTAAGACGATTGAATGGAGTAAGGCAGGGTACTTTGGGTTAGGTGCAATAAGTGCAATTGTTTATCAAAATAAATTGTTATTGGAAAATAAGATAGTCGCAGGAGTGATTAAATTATCACCATTTTTATTCGCTGTAACCTTTTTATTAAATGCTAACTACTTTTTTCCTTGTCAGTTTATGTTGCTAGGTCTTTCCTATTGTTGTTTTCAATTGGCGTTACTAGATAAATTTAAAGGGATAAATAAGCAGTTGAATCAAGTCTTTCAAGGGCTAGGAAAAATTAGCTACAGTGTTTATTTATGGCATTGTATCGTAATAGTATTTGTATTAAAATGGTTTACACAATTAAATATAGTAAATACGCCCTTTATTTCCATCCTTCTCTATTTTTCTATTATATCCATCACATTAGTGATAGCCACTATTAGTTATCATTTGATAGAGGCCCCATTCTTAAAATTCAAGGATAAATTGAAGTAATGTAGTCGTATTTACGCCTAGTTCGTTATACAATTCAGTAGCTCGTATCTCTAAATGAGAATGAAAGAGTCCATTTAAAGATTCTAGTGTAGGTTCAAAGTCCTCCCAATTAAAATGAGGCAAGACTAAGATTAGAATTAGAGTTTGAATGGATAGGTGCATTCAATACCAAATTAGTAAGCCCTAAATAAACAACTCATCTGTATTCAACTAACTGAGCATTGCTATAATTTTGATACACAATTCAAATAATCAGAGAATATTTAATCCAGCTATTTTTTTTATTATTGATTATCCAAAAACTGTTTCATAATTAATTATTATTACTTTAGCGGCGTGCCAGGACTATGTTGTTCTCGTTTATTTGCGTGTTTGATAAATAAGTTATAAGTAATTTTATGGATACTGGTTTGAAAAAGAATACACTATTTAGGTATGCATTTGATGAATGGCAAAAAGTCCCAATAGTTGTAAAGCAGTTTTTAATAAGAGCTATTTTGTTGTTTTCTTTTTGGTATGTTGGGTATTATTATGTTATCAGGCCAGATACTAGAGTAGATAATTGGTTGACCAAGGAAACAACAAGGGGCGTTACTTTTACGATGAATAAGTTTTATACAAATGGATTCAGTAGTAGTGAGGAAATTGATGTTGCTCTAAAGAATGCCTTTTATAATGCCGTTTATTATCGTGAACAGTTAGCATTAAAAATCTCGCATCCATGTAATGGATTAGCCTTGTATGTATTATATATGGGATTTTTAATTTGTGTTCCAGGTTCAATAATAAAAAAAGTAGTATTTTCAATCGTTGGGTCAATAATCATTTATATTTTGAATGTGTTTCGGTGTTGTGCACTTGTTTGGCTCAATCTTAATAAGCCTGAATGGACGGATTTTGCGCATCACTATGCTTTTACTACCATAGTTTATGTCTTTATTTTTTTGCTTTGGGTAATGTTTTTATATGAAAAGAATCAAGAGTGAGACTAGGAATGCTATTATTACCTTATTGGTGATTATTTTGTCTGGAATGTTTGGTAATGTGATAAGGGAGAATAAACAATATGTTGACTATCAAGAACTCATTATAGCTCTTCTATTAATATTAAATTTTATCTGCGGGTGTTTTTATTGGAAGAGTATCAAAGTTCGTTGGTTGACGGTTCTATGGGTACTGATAAATGGTTTTTCAATTTTCGTGTTTGTTTTATGTTGTGTTGGTTATCATTATTGGGGTTGGATGAATGCTTTAAAAAGACCCCACATCGTACCAACATTATCACCTAATACATTTATTGTACTACTTCTTTTGAATAGGCTTGCAAACATGAGACCCGAAACAAATACATCAAAAAAATTATAATTTAATGAAAATATTGCAACTCTACATTTGTTTTGTTTTAATTCTTTTTTGTTCAATGAACACAAAAGCGCAGAATATTTCTACTATCGCAGGTAATGGCGTTGCAGGCAATAAAGGGGATGGAGGGGCTGCTGTATCTGCACAACTCTCTTTTCCGGCAGAAGTAGCTGTAGATGCGTATGGGAACAAGTTTATCGCAGATACTTGGAATAATAAAATCAGGAAAGTCAATAGAAATGGCATAATCAGCACTTTCGCAGGTATAGGAACCGAAGGGTATAGTGGTGATGGCGGACTCGCAACGCTAGCACAACTAAATGGGCCAAATTCAGTAGCAGTTGATGCGATTGGTAATGTTTATATTTCTGATGGAAATAATTTTTGTATCAGAAAGGTAGATGTTAATGGGAAAATAACTACTGTGGCAGGAAGTGGTACCCTTGGTTTAGGAGACGGTGGCCCTGCAACAGCTGCACAATTAGCTTCTCCTAATTCCATAAGGGTCGATTCAATAGGGAATTTATACATTGCTGATTGGTCTGATCAGAGAATTAGAAAAGTGGATATTTATGGGATAATCAATACAATTGCGGGCAATGGTACTGCCGGGTTTAGTGGTGATGGTGGATTGGCAACATCTGCCCAAATAAACTTTCCCGCATGTATCAGTTTAGATAAGAATGGCAATATATTTTTCTCTGATTATCAAAATTCTAGAATAAGGAAAATTGATAAAAATGGATTGATGAGTACTGTTGCCGGTGATGGGACACTCTCTTATACTGGCGATGGAGGATTGGCAATAAATGCAGGTTTAAATTCTCCTTATGGAATAGCAACGGATGCAAAAGGAAATATTTATTTTAGTGATGAACTAAATTATTGTGTCAGAAAAATAGATCTAGCTTCTGCAAAGATATCTACGGTTGTTGGTAATGGAAATTATGATTTTGGCGGCGACGGTGGCTTGGCAACGAATGCCATGTTAGGGAGTACTTATGGATTAGCATTTGATGTTGCAGGGAATCTCTATATTGCCGATCATGACAATAATAGAATTAGGAAGGTTACCTATTCCACACCTTTGGCTATAAATTCTTTCAATCCCCCTACAGCCTCAAGTGGAACAACCGTGACAATCAATGGAAAAGGGTTTACAGGTTCAATTTCAGTTGGATTTGGGGGTATTGCTGCCACCTCCTTCTCTGTATTGAATGATAGTACAATGACTGCCGTAGTTGCGAATGGGGCTTCGGGGAGTATTAATATTGCCAATATTGATAGCACTAAGAATAAAGCAGGTTTCAACTATTGTATTCTTGTTACGCCAACAATAAATATTACCCCCTCTTTAACTTCTTTATGTCAAGGTGGTGCCGTAAGCTTTACTGCTTTACCAATGAATGGGGGATCACAGCCGATTTATCAATGGACTGCAAATGGAGCAAATATTGTAGGAGCAAATACAGCCACTTATAGCTACATCCCTTCTAATGGGGATATCATTTCTTGTGTTTTAACAGCAAATAATATCTGCCAAACTTCTGCCACAGCAACTGCAGTTGGGGTAAGCCTCACGGTTACCCAAAATGTTACCCCTACAATTAGTATTTCTGCGAGTGCCAATAATATTTGTAATGGTTCAAAGGTGACAATTACCGCTACTCAATCAAATGGTGGGGTGAGTCCAAACTATAACTTTTTAGTAAATGGTACAAGTGTTCAAAACGGCAGCAGTAACTCATATAGTAGCAATACATTTACTGATGGTGATAGAGTCATTTGTATTTTGACTGCTAATAATACTTGCCAAACTTCAGCAACTGCAAATTCTAATGAGCTATCTATTGCTGTAAGTCAATATGTAACACCAAGTATATCTATTTCTTCGAGTGAAAGTACTGTTTGTAGTGGATCGAATGTAATCATTACGGCTTTGCCTATCAATCAGGGGGGAAGTCCAAACTATAACTTCTTAGTAAACGGTACAAGTGTACAAAATGGAATTAGTAGCACTTATTCTAGTAATTCTTTTTTAGAAGGGGATAATATATCCTGCATTTTAACTGCCAATAATGCTTGTCAAAACATCTCATCGACTAATAGTAATGTAATAACAGCACATATTATACATCCTTCTTCCTCTTCTACCGATGCCACTGTTTGTTACAATGCAGTTCCTTATGTTTGGAATGGGCAGCAATATGGAGTAACAGGAAGTTATTTAATTCATCTCACAAATGCAGCAGGTTGTGATAGTGCAGCTACTTTAAATTTGAATGTCATCTATTGTGCACCAACCTGTGTTTGGAATGGTGCTAATTCTTCGAATTGGGGGGATGCTTCAAATTGGGGTAATAAATTATTGCCAACCTCAACAAGCAATGTGGTTATTCCATCTTTAGCACTCAGACAACCGGTATTAAATAACACAGTACAGATAGCAAATTTAAGTTTAAACGGTTCTTTGTCGTTAAATGGAAATGAATTGACAATTGATGGTACAATAAGTGGTGGTGGAATAATTAAATCAACCGCCACTTCTATATTAAATAAGAACGGGAAATCAGATACATTAAATTTCGATCCGTTGGCAAATTCAATTGGAATAGTAAGATTGAATGGCGGTACGGTGACTTTAGGTAATGCACTTGATATTGTAACAGCTTTGGAAGGTGTCTCAGGTAGCATTTTAAATACCGACAACTATTTAACGCTAAAATCTACCGTTAGTGGTACCGCCTATACTAACAATTTATCTGGAGTAACTGTTAATGGCAAAGTGAACATTGAGCGATATATTCCTCAGGGATATGCTGCTTTCAGAGATTTAGGGGTTTGTGTTGCAATTACTGAGTCTATCGCTCAGTCGTGGGGACAATCTCTGTCTAATTATTCCAATTACTCGTTCAATGCTACTTCAAATCCTTCTTGGTATAGTATTCCAAGCTCGACTATTCTTCAGCCATATAAAGGCTACAGAACACTTATCACAGGATATAAAAATCCTGTTGTTCCAACTAAACCTACTAGTCTAATGAATAGTGAAGTGACACTACATTATTCTGGAACACTTTTGATAGGCAATCAAAACATTCCATTGACTTCAGGCGTCAATAAGTTTTCCTTTATTTCTAATCCTTACCCTTCACAGGTGGACTTTTCCAAACTGTCGATGTCGGGTATCTATCAAGGATATTGGTATTTGTCTCCCACTTTGATAGATAGCAATTATGAAAATTATAATTATTATGGCATCAATGTGGGGGTCAGTAATATTTATGCATCGAGTGCAGGGCAATTCCTGCAACCTAGTCAGGGATTCTTTGTTTGCAGTAATAGCAATGCTCCCTCTTTAGTATTTACTGAAAGTGCTAAGGATAATAGCAATTCTCAACCATCAATTTTTGGCACATCGAACACACTAAATAGGATTGCGGTAGGATTGTTTATGAATGAAAAGAACCTCGACGGTGCTGTGGTGGTATTTAATAATAATTTTTCGAATAGTATTGATAAAGAAGATGGTTTGAAAATCATCAATCAAGGGGAGAATCTAACTTTCAAGGTCTCAAATACAGATCTATGTGCAAATGCAATGAGTTTGCCTACTACGAATGATGTAATGCCCATACATTTATTTCAATTGCAATCGAATAAATCGTATAAACTACGTTTGGATGTATCTCAATTTCAAGTTAATGGATTGAATGCGTTTCTGAAAGACAATAAAACAAATAATAGAATACCATTAATTGGTGACAGCACTCTTATTACTTTTTTGACTACTACGAGTGTAGATACCTCTTTCGCAAATCGGTATAGCATTGTCTTTTCTCCTTCAATCTTGCCTATTTCTGCTATTAATATTGCTGCAACTCAACTCAATGGGAATCAGGTGTTAATTAATTGGTCGGTAGTAGGAGAGGAGAAGCCCACTAATTTTATTGTAGAACGCTCTGCAAATGGTATTGATTT
>CANCKV010000049.1 GCA_947378615.1 Chitinophagaceae bacterium
TATCATTCTCCATCATTCTTTTGAATACCACATCGTATATTGGATTTGCAATTACCATTTTTTTATTTTTAATGAGGCAAAGGTATAGGGAATAAAGGGGCACTCCTAATTGTTGGGAGAAGTTAGGAAGTATTTGAATAGATCAAATAAAATTCGAATACAATTAAATGAAAAAATCTTACCAATTACATTGATTTTTAAGGTTACTACTCAGGAGGTTTTACCACAAAGGCAAAGAAGAAATAACAAAGAACACAAAGACATCTTTTAAAATAATTGACAGATAAGTATCCAAAAAGTATACTATTCCTTGTGTTTCTTTGTTCAAAACCTTGTTAACCTAGTGGTAAAAATACCTGAGTAGTAACCTTTTCTTTTCCTAGAGGTAAAATTTCCCGTGTGGTAATAAATAAAAAGAATTATAGAATAAATTAGGTTGGCATTGTATTAATTGTACCATACACCCTGAAATAAAAAATACTCATGTATTATTGCCTGACTTCTAACACAAAATGCACTTGCTTTTCACATGCTCGCATTGTTGAAGCCGAAAAACATGCAGTCATTTGTTCTCACCTCACCTCATATCATTATCAAAAGGAACGGTTTATCCTGTTCAATCTTCTTTTAAACCTCCTGTTTAGTTTTATTATTCCCCAATTTACGGAAGCTTTTGTGTGATTTATACTCATCAAAAGCAAATAATCAGCAATTAAGGTGATAGTGTATTTCATTATGTCAAGTTAATGAATTAGTTACTCATTATTTTTCTTCATACTTATCTCGAAATTGACAATAAAGATAGAAATATTGGCAACTCTTCTCTCTTAATTAAGAAAATGCGGTAAGTATCAACAACAATGCGAGCAGTATTAGCTATACTTCTCTCTATTTTAAATGCAAGAGAGAAAAATTGACAACATTGCGAGCATTATTGAAAAAAACGCTAGAAGAATTTGCAATAATGCGAGCATTATTAGTGATACTTCTCTTTTATTGATTATTTCCGTTTGTAATTCGAAAATTTGACATAGAATACCAATAATTATTTTAAAACAATAAACATAAAAAATTAGATAGCATGAAAATGATAAGAATAAGTTTCTCAAAAATTAGAGGAATACATGTTAATGAGCTTGTAAAAGTGCTCAACCTGATGAGTGCTGCCATTTTTGGCAATACAACTGTATTTAAAGGTGTGACGCCTAAAACAGCTTTGCAATTAAAAGCGCTCGCTGATACCTTTCTAGATAGGCAAATGGAATATCTTACAGGCGGCTTGAATCAAAAGACTGCTTATTTGGCTGCTTGGGCTGCAATTACGGATGCCCTATTGGCATTTGGTGAATATGTAAATGAACTTGCAAAAGGCGATTTGGAAATACTACATTTGAGTACCCTCCCTACTACAGAGGATTTAGTTGATTATCTTGCCGAACTTATTGCAGGGCAAATGGCAACTAGAATTAAGGGAACTCAAGGCTATCGTGGACAATTACTAATTGAATGTGATTATTTTGCTAAAGACGCAGAATACATCATGATTTTGAGTGAGGACATTCCCTTGCCTTCAAATGTAACATTTGACCATGCTGGAACCTTAGTAATTCCTGGCATTAATATTAATACCATTATTATTTCAATTGATGGAGCAAGAAAAAAATCTATTACAGGGTTAACACCTGGTAAACTTTATTATATTCATTATGCATTGAAATATGGTAAATATGTTGGACTAATAAGTGCAGGAGTTGAGGCTAGTTGTGGACACTAGAATGACTATTTGTAAGTTGTACGTTCAAGTAAAAAACACAATTATTGTGATACATATTGACCGATTTCTTTTACTTGCATTCCTGTGGTAATATGTGTAAATGAAAAATAAAGTGATTAAAAAGATTTTTCATTAGAGTTAGTATCACTAAATAATTAGTTGTTGATATTAAAAAAGGCGATTAGTGCTACAACTAATCGCCTTTTCTATAAATATATCTTCCTTAATCAAAAAGCCCCGTGTTTTCCTATCCTTTGTTTGAACCCATTATAGTAAACCCTCCTCAACCAAATAAACTATTCAATTATTTTCTCAACTCTTGCCAACTTACCATCGCTATTAACCCCTTCCAAAATAAGTCGGAGTTTTTTGGAAATGTCATTGTTGAAAAATTCAATTTGAACCGTTTTGGTCTTACCATTTGTCAAAATAAACGGATTCCAATATAAGGTTGTTCTAGCATCCTCGATATAGTTTGGCGTAGAGGTCTCGTAATTAGGATTGTAAAACTCCTTATAAACGGTATAGCCTGCAACACTTTGGAAATTCAACCCCTCTCCTGGAACGAGTTTTCGATCATCCCCTTTTCTTGTATAAATCGCAATTGCACCACCTGCACCTCCACCGTTTGCACCAAAGAATGGGGGAGGAAACACTTTTACATAGGCAATGTCGTTCATCGAAAGGGTTCTTACAATATCAATCTGTGTAGGTACTTCATCCAAAATAAGTTCAGGAGAGCTTCCTCTCCAACTTAAGGTCACTTCTGCACCATTATCATTGATTTGCAATCCTGCTACCCTTCCTTGTAAATATTGAAATACACTAGTAGATGAGGCCGCAAAAGGATCATTTGTCAAATCAAATTGTCTGCTGTCTCCCCCCGCATATAATCCTGTCGCATACTTTTCATCTAGAATATCCACTGCTTTCTTAACTTTAGTCTTAACGGTCACTTCTGCTAATTCATGTTCTGCCAATTTTTTATCAATACGTTCTTTTTCCTTATAAAACAGTCTATTCCTTTCAAGTAAAGTTGTGTCCTTTATGTCGTAATTCCATAAGTAGGGAGATAAGGTAAGACTATTAAAGTTTTTGGAAGAAGGTGGCATTAAACCGGTCTGAAATCTTATTTCTACCCGATCTGTAATTCTTTTACTACCAGTCAATTGATAAAATACACGGATAGTATCATAAAACATGACACCCGGTTGTTTGAATGTACCATCCTTAGAAACATTCAAAAACAAGTTGTGTTTACTGCTATCTTTCCCTTGAAGAATACATAGAATTTGTTGATTTTGCATGGAACTCCTTGTCATATCGCCAAAAATCTTCCCATTCAAACTCATATACTCTGTTTCCTTTGGATTAGTAATTAAAGGCACTTTACCCGCTACCACTTCTTTCCATTTGAACCTTCTCCAACCATGTGTAAGCATCACTAAATCGGTATGACGAAAAACAGAATCCTCCTTGCTAGCAAAATAGTAGGAAGGATTATGAATATATCCTTTCAAATCGCCACTCATCAATAAATCCGAAACTATGTTTGAGCTCGCATCCGTCATTAAGCTTCCGTCTGTTACGGCTACCGACATGTTAGAAAATAGCGAATCGTCCACTTCAACTTCAATGGTATTCTTTTGTCTTTTGTCAAGTCCTTTTTGCGTAATTCTCACTTGAGGAGTGAAAAGAAATTTATAATTATTTACAAATACTACTCTTTCTGCTACTGGATTATAATTGGCATCAAAAAGGGTAATTTGCAACACTCCTGAAGGCAATTCAGCTGTAGGAATTTCTCCTACGGCTGATAACCGTTCGCTTAAATTAATTTTCGATTTATACACTTCATGTTGATGCATGTGGGCAATAACAAATAGTGCTTTGAAATTCTCAGGTGCTTCCTTGCTTCTATTGACAAAGAAAATAGTCTTATTCCTTGTAGGTTCTACGTCAATTGAAGCTCCATTTTCCTGACCAATTGGCAACTGATTCGTGTGTGTAACACCATATTCATCTACCCAAGTCGCTGAAAAAGGTTGCAAAGAATCGGGTTGAATGGTAAAACTTCCCATGCCATCATGCTCGGTAATAAAGGAATCAATAAATTCTCCTTTGCTATTTTTCAGAGCACCTGTAGCAAAAACAGGTAGTCCAAATTCGTTGTTAACCAAGAAAGCTACTTTATTCACCACATTATTTAACAGGTTTCCCCCTTCAGGAAAAAATTGAATGCTTGCTTTATGTGTTTTTGGTGGCGTATTCGCTTCTATCTCCTCTTTAGCTGCCTTTGAAACTTTTTTAGGTGCATCAGCTTTTCCTATCGAAGAACTCGTATTTATTTGATCAACCTTTATGTCTTTATTATATACGAATGAAGTGTCAAAATTATACATCCATTGTGTGTATGCTTTTACATGCACGAATTTCCCCTTGTAACTATCAGGAATTGCAAATTGTCCCCTTGCACTAGATGCAAAAACAGGCGTGCTCGTGTGTTTCAACAGATTCCCTTTATCGTCGTACCAATCAGTATAAAAATTTTTACTACAGTCAGACAAATCAAGCCCCGTGATGATATAAGCTTTGAACCAAATTGTTTCCCCCTTGTTATAAACCCCTTTATCAAAATGTAGGTGGACTTTCTCTTGAGGATATTCGTCAGCATATTTTTCAAGGGTAGAATCTATTCTTTGCGCATGTACATTCAAGCAAATAAAAAATAGGGCAAGTACTAGGGTAAATTTATTTTTCATGATTATAAGTATAATATTCTTTTATTTTTTTGCAAATTAAGCGGTAATTATAGTCTAAAAAATAGAATTGTTGATTTATTCCTCTTTCTTTTTCAAACTACCCTTAAAATAAAGACGTCTAAAATCTTTAAAATTAAGTTCAATATAATAACCTAATTCTAAGTCGTTGAAAGTTTGTAATAAATCATAGTCGGGTCTGTACCTTTTCATAAATGAATCAATTTCGGGAGTTTGCAACTTTGTAATCTTTCTCACTATTCCTTTATTGAATCGGTTGTTAATATATCTATCTTGTTCTTGTTGCAGCAACCTGTTTTGCAAGAACATCAGGTTGCGGTTTCTTCTGAACCTGAACATATTAATCAACTCATCCAAATCAAGTCCTACAGTGGCACCTCCAGGATTATAACCATAGGGTTCGCTAAGTTTGATTTCAGGTTTCTTGAAGTCAAAATATTTTTGATAATCTCTTCTATTCTGAATTGAATCAAGGCGATAATCTCTGTTTCTAACCGTTACTTCTGGTAATTCGAAAGCCTTCAAATGAATACTAATATCAAAACTGCTCAAATTTGTGATAGTGTCAACAGCGTATTTCATCGTATTCTTGTTGAGTAATGAAAACCAAATTGAATCCTTCACCCTAACTGTAAAAGAATATCTACCCAACGAATCTGTTATTGTTCCCCTGCCTGAAGTACTCCTAACTGTAACTGCTTCAATTGGGTTCTTTGCCGTGATATCATAAACTGTTCCACTAACAGTAACAAATTGAGCATTAGCCGTAGCGATTAGCATGATTAAACACAGTAAACAAATGAAAATATTAACCAGTTTATACAATAGAAACGCTTTAGGTTGTGTAATATTAAGGCAGTAAATTATATGGAAAGTATTAAATTGATTTTATTAACTGTTTTTTGTATAAAATAATGGTTTCACCGATAAATTTTAGATATTTATCGAATGTCAATTGGATTAAATATGTCTTGTGCCTAGGTTTTGTTGATTTTAATTAATGGGCAAAAAAAAGTTCAATCAAAATCTTTCTGATTGAACTTAACCGCCCCCTTCTTTTTTTTTCCATTAGTCTGTACATTTTATATCACATCCTCCAGGAACAGCCTTCCCAGTGCTTTCTAAGGTATAGCCATCGGATACTTCTACCCAGAAAACATTAATTGTGTAATAATGATGTAATACCAATTGGTCTTTCTTACAACAGGCAAAGTCTTTACTTTCCTTGTAATGTTTTCCAAACATTTTTGTGAATGGTGCTGTGATGCTAGCAAAAACAATTAGACCAGAAATTGCAAATGCTGCTGTGTTCAATTTCAAATTTGTTATCATGACAATTTTATTATGGGGTTATAAATCCTTTTGTTGACAAGACAAAGATGAGGTGGTCTAAGAGTTATAAAAACCCCTAAAATGTGGGGGGTGAACTTCTTTTTCATCATTAGGCTGCTGAAAAAATATAAATGACGAGGAATTAATTCTAGTGATGACAAATCTCAATTTGAATGTTTTATTAAATGATACTATTTGGAAGGTAATTGAGAATTGGAAAAGAAATGGAATACACTTTTCTAAGTATGTTTTAATTATTCAAAATCAAACATTTAATCTAATTTTAACTCAAGTGATTAATGAAAATCATTTATCAAAAAGAACGATAGAATTACCCTCATTATTTTTTTATAATGAGGCCGTTTTTAATAGAACTAAACATAAAATTGAAAAGTGAACTTTTCAATTCGTTATTCTATCTTTAAATACCATTTATTTAAGGGGGAAAGGAAATGGGTTAGAATAACCCAAAACTAAAATAATACTTACTTATTGCCTATTTCCCGACAATAAGTAAGTATTATATGCTAAAAAACAGCTGTTCTATTTTGGTTTCGAACTATCTCCTGCTGCCTTGTTAATAACACTATCTGTTTTTGGAAGAACAGTTTCTTTTTTAATTCTTGTTCTGCCATTTACAACTTGAGGTACATCAGGTTTTACAACCTTAGTCGAATCTGTTGTAATAGGAGGCAAGCTATTATCATCTTTCCTAATGTCAATTTTCTTCTTGGCATTATCGGGCAACGAAGGTTTCTCAGGCTCCTCAGATCTGATATCAGGAATTACATGTTCGGAATTACCCTTTTTCTTTTTGTCCTTTTTCTCCGGCGGACCAAGTGGTCTGTCAGGAATAACAGGCGCACTAGATGAATCACTCACCGGTTTTATTTCTTCTTTTCTTGTTGGCTTTTTCTGATTTTTTGAATGCTTCGCTTCAATAATGTAATCTCTGATAGCATTCATACTATCTTCTCCCGACAATCCCTTTGTTATTGTTGCAATAGTATTATCATCGAGTTCGTCAGCCCCTCGCTTTTTCTTCTCAACCTTCTTTTGTTTTGGCGCTACAATGGCATGTTTCAAATCATTCAAACTGTCAACGTTTGGAGTAGGTTTATTAATTTCCATGCCTACGAATTCATCATCCCGCTTTTTCTTCGTAATCTTCTTTGGCTTACCTCCTGTTGTTATGTATTCTCGAATGGCATTGAGACTGTCTAATCCTGTAAGCCCCCGTGTGATTATAGCAATGGTGCTATCATTCAATTCAGCTGTCTTACGTTTGTTCTTGTCCCTTTTACCCCCATTTAGAACATAGTTTTTCAATGCATTTACACTATCGGCACCTGAAAGCCCGTTAGTGATAATGGCAATTGTACTATCATTCAAGTCTTCTGCCTTATTTTGCTTACGGCCCTTTTTGCTATCCAATAACCTCAAATTATTTTCCATAGCAAAGTCAGTATTGATGTCCCCCGGATCTGGTTTTTGATGCCAATCTTCTGGTTTTATTGAGATAATACTATCAACAGTTGCCATTTCTTCTAGAGACTTAACACAGTGTTCTTGTTTCAGACTATCTAATCCACACCATTCTACTGGGATATCGACTTCAGATTGATAATATTCACCCTTGTTGGAGTGCATCATTGGTTCTTTTTTGATAAATCCAATTATTCGTCCATCTACAAAACGCAACATGACCTTTATAACATATTCAATTCGCTTGTCATCACGAACATTACTATAATAATCTTCTCCATGTATTGAATCCATTTCCCGTTTATTAAGACTCCTTATTCGGGTAATCATTGATTGAGGAATACCTAAATCTGAAAGCTTTTTAATGATGGCAGGATAGCTTTTTTTGGGGCGAGGTGCTATATCATTACTATTCTCGTTTTTATCCGTATTCGTATTTATTGAATTTGCTTTGCTTGGGTCATTGTCTTTACTTCCTGCTTTTGTATTAGTAATTTGTGTATTGGCATTTACCTTTACCCGATTTACTTTTGTCCTGCTATTGTTTTTTGTACTATCACTTCCTGTAACCCTGTTATTTGTTTTAGTACTATCACTACCTTTTACTCTATTGTTTATCTTAGAACTATCAACTCCTTTTACCCTATTGTTAACTTTAGCACTATCATTCCCCTTTACAGTATTGTTGACTTTAGAACTGTCATTTGCCTTCTTATTTGTTGTATCTTTTCCTGATTGAGCGGACAAATTAAATTGTACAAAAATAAAAAACAGCAGAGCAATGAGTCGCCATTTACCCTTAAAGTTTAATTTTTTATACATAAAGTGCAATAAGTTCATTCTTTAATTGTTCTCCTAATTGTAACAAATGTAAAAGCAATTTATCCACATTTGTTATTAGATGCCAAATAAAGGTCAAATTTTTCACTTTTTCAATAATAGATTTAATAATTAATGTCCTTATAACAAGTTAATGGCAATATAAATTCATTTTTTTGTTATTTAAGGGACTATTTGTTGTTTTTACTTTGATTTAATGAGAGTATGGTGCATAAAAGTTTTTCGCTGCGTGAGGACACGCCGCGAGGCAGACTGCCGAGATTCGTGTCTCCACGAAACTCCTTAAGCGAAAAATCTTTATGCACCCTGAGAGTATAGAACCAATTTACTTTCCATATACATTTGCGACATGAGCAAGTTTTTAATAGTTGGTTTGGGAAATGTCGGTGCTGAATACAATCACACCCGACATAATATTGGTTTTGATGTTTTGGATGCTTTTGTAATCAAAAATAATGGACAATATAAGCTCGATAGACTAGCTTATGTAGCTGAAGTAAAATGGAAAGGACGCATTTTTATTTGTGTAAAGCCTACTACATACATGAATCTTAGTGGAAAGGCTTTTGTTTATTGGATGAATAAAGAAAAAATAGAAATTGAAAATACCCTCACAATTGTAGATGATCTAGCACTTCCCCTTAGTAAAATTCGGTTACGGGCTAGTGGTAGTGATGCAGGTCATAATGGACTACGAGATATTCAATTAATGCTTGGAACAGACAAGTATCCTAAACTTCGTTTTGGCATAGGAAACAACTTTCCAAAAGGCATGCAAGTCGAATTTGTTTTAGGAAAATGGTTTCCTGAAGAAAGACCTATCGTTATCAAAAAAATCGAAAAGGCTGTTGAAGTTATTGAGCAATTTTCGACCATAGGGATAGAAAAAGCAATGAATTTTGCAAATATTTTGTCCGTAACACAATAAATTACCCTGTTTTTCAGTTATAAGTGTAGGAAAATAATTCTGACTGCTGTTTTTTAATGAATTTATCTCAAGAATTTGCTTAAAACAGTAGTCATTAACTAAATTATTTAATGACACTTTTATGAAAATTTTTTGTGTAGGGAGAAACTATTCTGAACATGCTAAGGAATTGGGAAATGATATTCCCGATGAGCCTGTATTATTCATGAAACCAAAGAGTGCCTTAATACAAGGTAACACTCCTTTTTATTACCCCAACTTTTCAAACGAACTTCACTACGAAGCGGAAATTGTTTTGCGAATCTGCAAGAATGGACGATATATAGAAGAATCAAATGCTTCAAAATATTATGATGCCTTCTCATTGGGTATCGATTTTACTGCAAGAGACATTCAGAATGAACTAAAAAAGAAGGGGTTGCCTTGGGAAAAAGCCAAATCATGGGATAACTCCGCTTACGTCGCAAATTGGATAAATTTCTCAAAAACGACCAAAAATGACTCAATTTCCTTCTTTTTATGCCAAAATAAAAAAATAGTTCAGGTCGGACATACTAAAAACATGATTTTTTCGTTTAATAATGTGATAAGTAATATTTCTCAGTATTTCTCTCTGAACATCGGAGATATAATATTTACAGGAACACCCGCAGGAGTAGGTGAATGTTTACCAGGCGATTTGCTAGAAGGATACATCGAAAAAGAGCGGGTTTTTGAACTGGAAATAAGATAGTAGAAAAGAAATAGAAATTTATTGTAACACTTAAACGTACCATTTTTTGAAAGTTAAACGTACCACACAATGCTAAATCGCGATACTTTGCTACAAGCCTACAAGCTGATGGTCACGGCAAAAGCCATGGGTGACACATTCGAAGCTAACAGGCAGGCTTGTATCTACGAACACTCCACATCTCGTGGGCACGAGGCAATTCAAATTGCTACCGGCTTACAATTATTGCCGTGCGATTGGGTGAGCCCCTATTATCGCGATGATAGCATGTTGCTTTCAATTGGCTTTTCTGGGTATGAATTAATGCTGCAATTATTGGCAAAACGGGACGACCCTTTCTCCGCAGGTCGTTCGTATTATAGCCATCCGAGTAACAAGGATGGTATTCGTCCCTCCATTATTCATCAGAGTAGTGCTACAGGTATGCAGGCAATTCCAACTACAGGATTGGCGCACGGACTACAATTTTTAGAAAATACACATTCTCATTTATTAAAAAAAGGAGTCGATGGAGAATGCCCTGTAGTACTTTGTTCAATGGGAGATGGAAGTGTTACGGAGGGTGAAGTGAGTGAGGCCTTGCAATTTGCAGTATTAAAACAACTGCCAATTATATATCTCGTTCAGGACAATCAATGGGGTACAAGTGCTACAGCAGAAGAAACAAGAACTTCAACTGCTTATGAATATGCAGCAGGATTTAAGGGTTTGCATCGGTTGCAATGCGATGGAAGCGATTTCATGCGTAGTTATGAAACCATGCAACAAGCAATATCTTATGCTCGAGTGGAACGCAAACCCGTTTTAGTTCATGCACGGGTGCCACTTTTAGGCCATCATACCAATAGTATTAGAAGAGAGTTTTATAGGGATAGGGAAGATTTATTAAGACATGGCTTATACGATCCATTGCCTAAGATGAGGGTATTGCTGAGTAGTGCAGGTTTTAATGATCATGAAATCAATGAAACCGAATCGGATGCACAACGCTCCGTATCAGAAGAATTTGAAAGGGCAGTTGCTGCTGCAGATCCTGATGCATCAACAGTAGGTGACAATGTTTTTGCTCCGACCCCTGTTACAGAAGAAAAAGGAACACGGACTCCAAAGGGAAATGAAAAGATAATGATGGTTGATGCCGCTTTGCATGCCATAGAAGAAATTATGGAAGACCATGATGAGGCGGTTTTATATGGTCAGGATGTAGGAAGGAGATTAGGAGGAGTATTCAGAGAGACAGCCACATTGGCTGAAAAGTTCGGAGAAAAGCGTGTGTTTAATACAGCTATTCAGGAAGCCTATATTGTAGGAAGTACTG
>CANCKV010000050.1 GCA_947378615.1 Chitinophagaceae bacterium
AATCTGTTAGTCCCTTCAACAGCAAACCAAATTTGCCCTTTATGTTTAAAAATTTGAATATTATTTTGATCCTTATTCTCACCAGGGATACCCATAAAATGGTATCCATTTGCCAAAAAAGAAACTTCTTGGGGTGACTTCTCTTTCAAAAGAGTTTCTATTAATTTAGAAGGCATTTGTTGACCAAATGCATATCCAAAAAAATTAGAAAAAAGTAATATAAGGTATATGTATTTTGGAAAAGTTCGCTTCATTTTACAAATTTAAATCAAATGTATAATAAAATTATAAAATATAAAATCAAATAATATATATGTTTAATATTTAAATACATTGATATACAATATACTATTATGTAAATATATAAATATGACTTTTTTGTTTAAAGTGAGGTATTCGTGATAAAACAGTTTAACAAATGGAATGTTATTTTAGTTCAAATGTTCAACATTTATGAATACAAATTTTAAAAGAGAATTTTCTAAATTTTCATCAGTTACAAGACAGTTTTTAGTAGTTATTTTAATGGCTTTTTCGAGCTATTCCATAGGGCAGGCAGGCGGCGGAGTTACAACGCCATCTAGTTTTACCTACTCAGGAGGTACAGGAACAGTGGGAGTATCAATGAATGTGATGATAGTAGGCACACCACCAGCGGGTGTGAATGAATACAAAGTAGTAGGAACATTACCTATAGGCTTAAGCATGATGAGTGCAACGGGAGCGATAAGTGGAACGCCAACTTTAGCAGGCTCGTCAACTATAACAATCAATGGATATGCGAGTTCAACATCAACGATAGTATTAGCGACATCGACTGTAACGATAGTGGTTAATGCGCCATCCGGTGGTGGTGGAACAACAACACCTCCATCAGGTGGAGGAACGACAAGTTCGTTCAATTATGGTTTAGCAAATGGAACAGTAAATTCTCCATTGACTGTGAGTATAACTAATCCTCCAACGGGAGTGGCATATTATGCATTAGCAACAGGAAGTGCAATACCAATTGGCCTAACATTAAATAGTGGGAATGGACAAATCACGGGGACACCAACTTTAGCAGGCTCGTCAACTATAACAATCAATGGTTATGCAAGTTCGACATCTACGACAGTATTAGCGACAGCGAATTTAACAATAGTTATTAGTGCATCATCCGGTGGCGGCGGAACAACAACACCACCATCAGGTGGAGGCGGAACGACAACAGTGCCATCGTTTACATATATTACTAACACAATGATGCCAACTATAGGCAAGGCATATTCAACAACAGTCGATTCTAAATCATTGCCAAGTGGAGTTACTAGCTTTGCTATAAATAATAATTCTACAACAACATTTGCAAGTATAGGAGGAATGAAAATTGATGCAAGCTCAGGTGCGATAACTGGGACGCCTACAAAAGCCGGAATGTATCAATTAAACATTAATGCATTGGGATCAAATTCCAGCATATTGGCAACTTCTAGTTTGTATCTAACAGTTTCACTTCCAAGTTTTAACTATAATTATGTCTCTTCAAATATTGGAGTATCATTTACAATGTTACCTATTGACAGCACAAAACCTTTAGGACTTACTGGATATGTTTTAGATACTGCAGGCACAAGAATTATAAACAGTATTGGAGGAGTTACATTAAATCCAACTAGTGGTATAGTAAGTGGCATTCCTGAAAATATTGGAAATTATTCATTTCAAGTAAGTGCTGTGAATTCGAATAATGATATATTAGCTAAGGCCTATGTTTATTTAAATGTAACATTACCTAGCTTCTATTATACAAATATGTATAATGTTTTTACCGGAGTGCAAACCTCAATGAATCCAGATAGAGCACCATCTGGAATTGTTACTTATACACTAGACACTGCTGGTACTAAAATATTAAATAGTGTTGGAGGATTAACACTTGATCCTGCAAGTGGAGTTATTTCAGGCAAACCTATAAATATTGGTTATTATAATTTTCAAGTGTATGGCGATAATAACAATGGGAAACATTTAGCATCTGCTAACTTATACTTGAATGTAACATTGCCAACATTTAACTATGTCCTAAATGGCGAGGCATTTATAGGAGTGCAAACGACAATTAAAACGGAGAAAGTACCAATTAATGTTGTAAGCTTTATTTTAGATACTGCAGGAACTAGGATATTAAATAGTGTGGGTGGATTAACGCTTGATCCTACTACAGGATTTATTTCCGGAAAACCAGGAAAATTGGGTTATTACAATTTTCAGGTATATGGATTAGATGCAAATAATAATAAAGCTGCAACTGCAACACTTTGGTTAAATATTAGTTTGCCAAGATTTAATTATTCATACGGAGGCCAAATTATACAAGGCAATTCATTTACAATGCTGCCAGTTGTTTCAAGTTTACCCACTGGAATAGTAAGCTATTCTTTAGATACAGCAGCAAAATTAATTAATAGCATAGGGGGCGTAACTTTTAATACTAAGACAGGTGAAATAGCCGGGAAGCCTGAAAAAACAGGAAATTATAATTTCCAAGTTCTTGGTTTAGATGCAACTGGTAATACAGTAGCAACGTCATGGGCATATTTAAATATTACTTTACCTAATTTTTATTATTCCTTTAATGGTCAAGTATTAGTAGGTGCACAATATAATTCAAAGGCTGAAAGGTATCCGTCAAATGTTGTAAGTTTTGCAATAGATTCATCAGGTACAAAAGCATTAGTAAATGCGGGAGGTTTAACATTTAATGCTGCAGATGGTCTTGTTACTGGCAAGCCAACTAATATAGGATATTATAGTTTCCAAGTTTATGGGTTAGATGTAAATAAAAAAGTAGTTGCAATTGCTTTTTTAAGTATAAATGTAACCTTACCAACAATTGAGTATATCACTTCTAATAATATGCCAATAAGTATGGCAACAGTTGGATCAAATTATAGTATTAAAGTTGCAACAATGCCAGCCGGAGTGGTGAAATATACAATTGATAGTGCAACCACAAATAATTTTACTAATATAAACGGTTTACAGCTTGATGCAACCACGGGCTCGATTACTGGGATACCTGTAAACATAGGAAGTTACAATTACAAAGTAAACGCGTATGATGCCAATTCAAAAATTGTTGCAACTGCTCAAAATTTCCTTTATGTTCAGTTCCCTTCATTTGACTATTTAATGACTGGACAGGTAATTATTGATTCAAATTTCTCAATTAATGTTAAGACGCCTCCAAGCAAGGTTAAAACCTATGCAATAGATAGCACCACTTTAACAAACTTTAATAATGTTGGGGGTTTAACATTGAATACAGCAACAGGACAAATTTCTGGAACAGCAAGAAAACTTGGAAACTATTATTTGAAAGTAAATGCTTATGATGATTTTTCTAAATTATTGGCAGTTGCAAATTTATCTATAAATGTAACTCTGCCAATGTTTACTTATGAAAACAAAGGCATTGTAATAGTTAATAAACCAGTCACAATTAATCCAATTAACAAACCAACTAATGCAAAAACTTTTGCAATTGATACCTATTCACAAAATAGTTTTGAAAAAGTAGGTGGTTTAAGTTTAAATACTACAACTGGTGTTATTACAGGAACTCCTCTTAATCCAGGTGGTGTAGGATTTTTAGTAAATGCGTATGATGCAAACTCAAATAAAATTGCAACAGGAAATGCAAGTTTATATTTAAGCTTACCTAGATTTAGTTATAATATTAATGATACCATTTACAATAAACATACCACTTCGGTTGATAGTTTATTATCTGTAAAAGTTAAAACAAAACCAACAGGTACTGTAAGATTTGCGTTGGATACAATGATGACAAAAACCACTTTTGATAAAGTTGGTGGTCTTGAATTTGACGAACTTACAGGAACCATATCCGGTAAACCACAATCTAAAATTGGGTTCCCCATTTTTGTAAATGCTTATGATGAAAATTCGTTAGCAATTGGTTCTTCAAATTTTGCATTAAACATTACTTACCCTGTATTTAAATACACACCGGGTAGTGAACGAGGTGTAATTGATTCAGCTTATAATGCAAAAGTGGTTAGTCCAGTTGAAGGAGCGGTAAGCTATACTTTGGATACTAATTCATATAAATTTTTGACAGATATAGGTGGCGTGAGCTTCAATAAAACAAATGGATCAATAACTGGTGTTCCAAAAAATAGCGGCTATATGTATTTACTAGTTAATGCATTTAATGCTGCAGGAAAACAAGTTGGGGTTTCCACATTAATCGCCTACATCAGAAAAACTTCGACAATAAAAATAAACAGTTCAATTTTAAAATATACATATAACGGATTAGCACAGGGGCCTGCTAGCATTTTAAAAACAGGTTCATCTGGTCAAGTAACTTTAAAGTATACTAATGTCTCTAATAATAATTTTGTATATGATTTATTACCAAAATTAGCTGGAGATTATCAAGCAGAAGCATTCTTGGCAGAAGATAGTTTCTATTATTCTGCAATGTCTGCACCATTCAAATTTACAATTGAAAAGGCTCCAATTACAATTGTTGCAAAACCACAATTAAAAGCATATGGCACTGCAATTACAACAATTGCAAACAGTGCTTACGAAATAGTTGGAAATTTGGTAAATAATGAAATTATTTCAAGTGTAAAGTTATCGCCAGATGCTCCAGCAATGGATGCGAAAACAGCAGCTGG
Source organism: Chitinophagaceae bacterium (assembly GCA_947378615.1). Taxonomy (GTDB): domain Bacteria; phylum Bacteroidota; class Bacteroidia; order Chitinophagales; family Chitinophagaceae; genus Parasediminibacterium. Next base: position 4,695 of record CANCKV010000050.1, read on the forward strand.
GTCTATTTATAAAATTATACCTTCAGAAGCAACAGGATCTGTAGGTTTCACGTCATCTAATTATAACATAACTTATAAACCTTACGAAGGAATAGTTTCAAAAACACCTTTAACAGTAACTGCAACAGGCCCCACTAAATTAGTGGGAAGCTTATTAACATCACAGGTTGCTACAACTAACTTTACAGCAACAGGAATGTTGGCTGGAGAAACTGTAACAAGTGTTACTTTAACTCCAGATGCTAAAGGTTTATCAGATACAACTTCGGCGGGGGCTGCCTATAAAGTAATCCCATCATTGGCAAAAGGGGAAGGAGGATTTTTAGAAAATAACTATGCAGTAACATATGTACCATATGAAGGGGTAGTGACAAAAAGAAATTTAGTAATTACTGCAACAGGACCTTCTAAAACATTTGGCACAGCATTAACAGCTGCAACTAATGCAAGTAACTTTATTTTCTCAGGTTTAGGTAGTGGAGAAAAAATTACCGAAGTATTATTAACACCAGATGCGAAAGGACTTTCTTCTATAACTGCAGTGGGTGATCAATACACTATCACACCTTCAGCAGCAAAAGGGTCATTTGGTAACTTAGCAGACAATTATAATATTACTTATGTTCCATTCACAGGCACAGTTAGCAAGAAATCATTAACCATATTTGCTACAGGCCCTAATAAAAATTATGGAACTGCATTGACTGCTGGCACAAGTACAACAAATTTTAAAACGACAGAATTAGCAGGAACTGATCTAATAACAGAAGTTACATTAACACCTAATGCGGCTGGTTTATCTTCAACTACTGCAGCAGGCGCTAATTATTTAATTACACCATCTGAAGCAAAAGGGTCAAGCACATTTGTTGCATCTAATTATGAAATCACTTATGTGCCATTTATTGGAACAGTAAATAAAGTCGCTGCTACTTTAAATATAACAGGTAATAAAACATATGCTTATAACGGAAAGCCACAAGGTCCTTCAACTACTAATTTAACTAATGGAAATATTACCTATACTTATAGTGGAGTGAGTCCAACATTATATGCACCTTCAAGTTCATTACCAACCGAAGCAGGAACTTATCAAGTGATTGCCAAAGTAGCTGCAAGTGATAATTTCTTTGAAGCCACTTCTGCGCCATTTAATTTCTCAATTGACAAAGGAAGTTCAGTGGTAACAGTTACTGGTGCAACAACATATGTATATAATGGTAAAAATCAAGGACCAACAAGTGCAACAGTAGTAGGTTCAAATGAAAATGTAGTATTTACTTACAGCGGCATAGCTCCTACTGTGTATGCAGCATCAACTATAGCACCAAGAAATGTGGGAACCTATAAAGTTGTTGCCACAGTTGCATCAGATGCTAATTTTTGTGGAGGTACTTCTGCAGAATATAATTTTAGTATTACAAAAGCTAAATTAAAAGTAACAGCAGATAACAAATCAAAAACTTTTGGATTGGTATTACCAAAGCTAACCTTATTTTATACAGGTTTTGGTGTTGGAGATGATTCTGCAAGTTTAACAACAGTGCCATTTGCTAGTACTACTGCTACCGCAGCAAGTGCTGTTGGTACCTATCCTATTACAGTAGCAGGAGGCGTTTCAAATAACTACACATTTGAATATATAGCAGGTACATTAACTATTGATTTAAAAATAGATCCTACTATTTCACTGACAGATGCAAAAACAAGTTCAACACCTTCAGCGGAAGGAGCTATTAGATCAAGCAGTATGAACTCTTTTGTATTAGTACAAAGAAATACATTTACATCGTCTAAAACATTTGGAGATTTACCATTTACATTATCTGCATCAAGTAATAGTACTGGAACCTTTAGTTTTAGAAGTCATAATCCAAATGTGGTAACCATTTCAGGGAATATTGTGACCATTGTAGGAGCGGGTACTGCTTTGATAGAAGTAATACAGGATGCTGGAGGATCTAAACAAGGAAGTAGCGAAGAATTCCATGAAGGAAATGCTTCTGCCACTTTAGTAGTAAATAGAGGAAGTACTATTATTTCTCCAGTGGGGGATGTAAAATATACATTTAATAATCTGCCTACTGGACCAGATGAAGTAACAGTAAGTGGGTCATCAAGTCTTGTTACATTTAGATATTCAGGAAAAGGAAGTACAACTTATGCTAGTACTGAAACAAAACCAACTCAAGTGGGTACTTATCAGGTGATAGCATCAGTGTTAGCTGACTATAATTATAATGGTGCCGTATCAAGTTCACTAGAATTTGCTATTGAAAAATCTGCATCAAGTATTGTGATAAAGGATGTTTCAAATTATACTTATGATGGAACAGCACAAGGACCTACTACATCTATAGTATCAGGTTCAGGTGGTGCAGTTACATATACTTATGTAGGAACAGGAACAACAACTTATGCAGCTTCATCAACTTTACCTAGCAATGCAGGAACATATGCAGCGTATGCGACTGTTGCAGCTGATGCAAGTTATAATACTGCAACTTCAGAAGCATTTGCCTTTACTATTGAAAAAGCAAATTCAACGGTGTATGCAACAGGAGATAAAACATATACTTATAAAGGTTCCCTTCAAGGCCCAGCAAATACAACTGGATTAATAGGTTCAACCGGTGCAGTGACCTATTATTATACTGGCTCAGGAACGACCACTTATACAAGAAGTGCAACTGCACCATCTAATGCTGGAGCGTATACTGTAGTGGCAGAAGTAGCAGCAGATAATAATTATAATGGAGCTTCTAGTCCTGCTTTTAATTTTACAATAATTAAAGCAACTGTAAATATTAATATGACTGGAGCAACTTCATATTCTTATACAGGTGCTGCACAAGGCCCAAGTACAACAAATCTTTCAAGTTCTGCAACAGAAGTAACATATACTTATACTGGCATAGGAACAACAAATTATTCATCTTCTACTACCAAGCCTACTAATGTGGGAACTTATAAAGTAGTTGCAACAACGAATGAGGATGCAAATCAATTTGGTGCAACATCGGATGCTTATGAATTTGCAATAGTAAAAGCAAATTCAACAATTGCAGTAACTGGCAATACATCATATGTATATAATACCACTGCACAAGCTCCTACAACGAGCACTAAAACAGGATCCACTGGTTTAATAACTTATGTATATTCTGGCACTGGAACAACTAACTATGAAGCTAGTAATTTTGCTCCAACACTGGTGGGAACTTATCAAGTGGTAGCAACATTAGTAAGTGACGAAAACTATAATGGTGTTGTATCAACGGCATATGACTTTAACATCGAAAAAGCAAATTCTACTATAGCGGCAACTGGAGAAACTGCATATGTTTATAATGCAAGTTCTCAAGGACCAGCAACTGCAACAAGCGAAGGTTCTACCGGAGCTATTACTTATAAATATAGCGGAACAGGAACCACCACCTACACTGCAACTGCTACTGCACCAACATTAGTAGGTACTTATAGAGTCATTGCATCTATAGCTGGCGATGCTAATTATAACGGAGCAAGTTCTATCGCTTATGCTTTTGCTATCACAAAAGCTACCCCAACAGTAACAGTGACTCCTGTTGAAACCACCATCTATACAGGTAAGGTACAAGGACCTACTTCTTCAATAGCAGAGGGAACCACAGCAATACCTACCATACTTTATACCGGGACTTTATTTAATAGCACTGCTTATGGCCCAAGCACTACAAGACCAAAAAATGCAGGTTCTTATATTGCAATTGCAAGTGTTGTAGAAGATGCAAATTACACAAGTGCTAATTCACCAAACTTTGAATTTACAATTGGTCAAGCACCATTAAAAGTCATTGCAGATAATAAAGAGAAAACTTATAATTATCCAAATCCTACATTTACATACAGATACGATCCAAGTAATTATTTCGTAAACGGAGAAGATGAGTCGGCTTTAACAACTAAGCCACATGTCACTTCAGAAGCCACTACTACTAGTGATATTTCAACATATTCAATTTACTTTGATGTTACGGGAACTGCAAACAACTATGAAATATCAACAGTTGATGGAAGCTTTGAGGTTTCAGCAAGATATACTCCAGAAATCACTTTCAACAATGTGTCAAAAACTTATGGCGCAGCTAAATTTACTTTAGCATCTACAAGCAATAGTGGAGGTGCTATTTTTTATGAATCAGACAATACTGACGTAGCAACAATAGTTGGAAATGAAGTAACTATAGTAGGCGCTGGTATTGCAAATATTACACTTACACAAGATGCAGATGTTCCAAACAACTTTATGCAAAGCTCTGCACGTGCTACACTCACAGTAGCAAAAGCGCCTTTAACAGCTACAGCAGTAAGTGCTGCAAGAATATATGGAGCAGCTAATCCATCTTTAGAAGTGACTTATACAGGATTTGTAAATGGAGAAAATAAAACAGTATTCACAACCGAACCAGTTGCGTCTCATATTGCGACAACAGTAAGTGCAGTTGGTGATTATGCAATCACAATAAGTGAAGGGGTTGCTAATAATTATACCATCACTAATGTGAATGGAACACTGACAATTAACAAAGCGCCATTAACAATAACAGCATCTGCTATTGAAAAAACCTATGGAACCGCATTAGCAAATATGGTAGCTTCAAAAGCATTCTCAACATCCACTACTGCCATTGCAGGTGAATCTGTCACTTCAGTCAATATGATTGCAGATGTGAAAGCTTTAGCAGCAAACACGAATGCAGGTGAAACTTATATGATGACGCCATCAGCTGCAACAGGTACAGGAGGCTTTAATGCGGACAATTATGATATCACTTATGTTCCTTATACAGGGATAGTTGCTAAAAAGTCAATGACAATAACTGCGAGTGGCCCTAATAAAACTTATGGAACAGCAATTGCTGCAGGAACAAGTACTAATAATTATTCAGCAACAGGAACAATCATTGGTGAAACAGTAACAGAAGTTACCTTAACACCAAATGATAATGGTTTAGCGGCAACAACAAATGCTGGTGCAAACTATATTATGACACCATCTGCAGCAATAGGTAAGGGTGGATTTAATGCGGACAACTACGATATCACTTATGTTCCTTTCACTGGTACAGTTGCTAAAAAAGCGTTAACAGCAACAATTGAAAACAAATCTAAAACCTATGGATCTGATAATCCAGTATTATCGATTATTTATGATGGTTTTGTAAACGGGGAAGATGTAACAGCGTTTTCTACAGCCCCAGTAGTAACATCAACAGCTACTAAAGCAAGTAGTGCTGGAGTATACGATGTAACTATTACCGAAGGTGTAACGACAAATTATACTGTAACATACACTAATGGTAAATTAACTATTAACAAAGCAATGTTGACTGTAACAGCGGAAGATAAGTCTAAGACTTACGGAAGTGCGAATCCAAGCTTAACTGTAAAATATGCTGGTTTTGTAAATGGGGATACAGAAGCTTCATTAACAACGGCACCAAAAGTAAATACAACTGCAACAAGCTCAAGTAATGCAGGAGTATATGACATTACATTAAGCGATGTGGTAAGTGATAATTATACTGTAGCGTTAACCAATGGTAAATTAACCGTTAACAAAGCAATGTTAACAGTGACTGCGGAAGATAAGTCTAAGACTTACGGAAGCGCGAATCCAAACTTAACATTTAAGTATACTGGATTTGTAAATAGTCAAGATGCTACTATTCTAACAAAAGTGCCAACGGTAAGCACAGTTGCAACAGCTGTATCAAAAGTGGGTAAATATGATATTGTTTTAGCTGGAGGCAGTGATATTAATTATGACTTTACGTATGCTAATGGAGCTTTAACAATTGATAAAGCCACTTTAATAATAACTGCACAAAATGCAGCAAGATGTTTTGCAGCAACTGATCCTACATTGAGTTATAAGATTACGGGATTTGTAAACAATGAAACAGAAAGCGTGTTAACTAACAAACTTTCAATCACTACAAATGCAATAGCAAGTTCTAAAGCTGGCGCTTATGCTGTGACTGTGTTTGGTGGAGATGCAACTAACTACCTATTAACCTATGTGGGTGGCGTATTTACTGTGAATCCATTGCCAACAGGAACAGTATCGTCATTGGTAGATTATATCTGTGACGGATCTACTTTACAATTAAAATCGATTGGTGGTGTAACTTATACCTGGTATAAAGATGGAGTAACCGTACCGGGCATCACCGCCGGAACTTTAGATGTTGTAGCAGCTGGAACTTATACTACTAAAGTAGTGAATGAGTTTGGTTGTGAAGCAATGGCAACCAATAACATTAAAATTTTAAAGTATGTAGCACCTGTTGCTATCTTCGATTATCAATACTATTGTGTAGATAAGCCAGTTAATATTATCAACAGCACAAATTATGTTAACAGTGGAACTGTGAAGTTTGCATGGGATAATGGAGCAGGTGGTACA
>CANCKV010000051.1 GCA_947378615.1 Chitinophagaceae bacterium
ACTCTATACTATGAGGGTGATGCGAGTAAACTTAGCGACGAAGAATGGCTAGAGAAATTGAGTTTAAGTGTAAAGGGTATTGGTAATACTGTAAGAATTAAGACGACAACTGTTAGCGGTAGTGGTTCCTACATGGCAAACGGTCAGAGTTACAATTGGAGTAGTAGTCCGAATGGCAATTATAATAACAAAAAGGGCGCAAAAGGCATTATCATCTTTGTTCCTAAGGAGAATAAATTGGACATCGAAAGTATCTATGGCGATGTTTCTGTAACTGACAATCTGAACAAGGCGGTGATTGATATTTCGAATGGCAATTTAGAATTGCAGGATTTGACTTCCCTCACACTTCGCTCAAAATATGGCAATGTGAATGCAGGCAATATTCAGACGGGTGAATTCGAGTTTAGTAATGGTCATTTAAGTGTTAAAAACGTTCAAGATCTTAGTTTAGATACTAAATACAGCACAATAGATATTGAAACTGCCGAGAAACTAAACTTGATAAGTACAAATGACGAATATGAAATTGAGGAAGTGGGAAGTTTGCAAGCGCAAAAGAATTATGGCAACCTCCGAATTGTAAAACTCACAAAAAGTCTTGATGTACAAGGAATCAATGCCGATGTGAAGGTGCGTAACATTACAGCATTTGTTACTGCTATTAAGTTTGATGATAAGTATGCTAACCTATTATTGCCTTTAAGGAATATAAAAAGCTATACGATTAATTATATTGGGCCTAACAGTACAGTATATGGTAACTTCGAAAAGACTGCCTATACGGGAAAGGCATTCAAGGCTTCTTCTTTTGATGAAAAATTTGGAAACGATAATGGACAAGCTAATGATGACACCGTTTCTAATAGTAAGTTCTCCGCAAGTGTAGGTACAGGAAAAGGTGCCGCAATCGACTTAAAGTGTCAGAACTGTACGGTTGATTTTAAGTAGGAAATCAGTTAAATAAGTAGTACGTTGTAGGTATTAAGTTTTTACCTACAACCTAATACTTACAACGTACAACTTTTTATTCTTCTTCCTTTTCTTTGTTCTTATTCTTCTTTACTTTTTCGCCCTTCTCATTCTTTACTTTATTCGCATGTCGGCCACTTCCATCGCCTTCATCAAGTTTCCCCCCTGCAGGATTTAATTTATCAAGTATCCCTTGTATCCTAACTCTTGCTTCGATAGCTTCTTTAGCTTTCGTGTCTGTAGGAATTAATATTTCTTCATAAGGAGCCTTGCTCATATCGAATAGCTCATTTTCTTTGTTTAATTTCCACTTAGCTTCTCGCACATACCAAGTCTTACCCAATTCCATAAACATCCAATCACGCTTAGGTTCTTTCTTTCCTATTAAATGTTGTGCAAAACTGCGCCCATCAATAATGGTATTTTCAGGCAACTTGCCTCCTGCAATTTCTGTAATTGTAGGGAAAAAGTCAGTTGCATCTATAATGTTTTTTGAAACCTGTCCCGGTGTGATAACTCCCGGCCAAGTTGCAATCAATGGAACGAGGCTACCACACTCTTGCATAGTTCCCTTTTTTCCAACCAAATGTTTTCCTCCATTAATAGTAGAAGTTAAAGCATGACCACCTGCTTCGCCATTATCTCCCATGAAGAAGATTAAAGTATTATCCCTTAATTTCAGACTGTCTAGCACCTTCATTAGTTTGCCTACTAATTTATCCATGTAGTTGATATTATCTGTATATAAATCACTTCCTGGTTTAGAATCTGGAGTCCGAACAATCTTCGCATGAATATGCGACATAGGATAATAAACGTAGAAAGGCTTTTCTTTATTCTTAGCTAAGAAGTTTACCAAATGGTTGTGCATCAAATCGGGCATGTATTCATCGTCCTTCAAAATCTTTGTTTCTCCATTCTCAACATACTCTTCTCCCTTTGATTTATCGTTCCAATAAACACCACTTCCTTTGAAACGAATAAAGTCGTCAAAGCCAAATTCAGCAGGACCAAGTGGTAATTGCCCCCATTTACCCACACAAGAAGTAATATACCCTGCAGGTTTTAGAGTTGAAGGCATCATGATTTCTTCAGTTGGTTTCATTAATCCTGTTTGATCCTGATTCATTGCCCCTGTTCTAAATGGATATCGACCCGTCATGATTAATGCTCTCGAAGGGCCACAAAGAGGGGCGGTATAGGCATTATCGAAACGGATACCATTCTTCGCAAGTTTGTCAATTTCAGGTGTTTTAAATTGGTCAGCACCATAGCAACTAACATTTGCAATTCCTAAATCATCAGCAAGGATGTAGATGATATTAGGTTTTTTAGGTAACTTCTTCACTTTTTGAGCGGAAAGATTCAAAGTAGCTAAAGCAAATAATAATAAGTAAGCACACTTTTTAAACGACATGACATTTGTTTTAATTAATTAAAAAAGAATGAATCAAAATTGTGACTAAATTTAAAAAAGAGCAGGAACTTTGAATGAATCCAAATAATCTGCTTCCGTTATCATAAATGGCAAATTTGAGCGTTGAAAATAGAATAAAAATAGTAGCATCAATTAAATATTTTTACAAACGTTGCCGGTTTCGTTGCCGAATTCATAACTCTGACATTACGTTTCTTTAAGTTATTTGTTTCGCTAGAAAAAATATTACTTTAAGCAAAAGTCCTTTCCTATATTCGAAGCTCAAAAATTGCTATGGCATCCATCTTACAATTACATAATTTAAAAAAATACTACGCTACTCAAAAGGCTGTTGACGATATTAGTTTTGATATTGAAGAAGGAAATATATTTGGCTTATTAGGACCGAATGGAGCAGGAAAAACAACGCTTCTTCGGATGATTACAGGAATATTTTATCCTGATAGTGGTTCAATAACCTTTGATGGTCGTCCCTTTGATCCCGAAAATGATATTATCAAGATTGGCTACATGCCCGAAGAACGTGGTTTGTATAAGAAGATGAAGATTGGCGAACAGGCACTCTATCTTGCACAATTGAAAGGACTTAGTCGTAGCGATGCGATGAAACAAATTAAGTTTTGGTTCAAACGCCTTGAGATGGAAAGTTGGTGGAGTAAAAAGGTAGAGGATCTAAGCAAAGGCATGAGTCAGAAACTTCAATTTGTAACAACCGTTCTTCACGAACCTAAGCTTATCATCCTCGACGAACCCTTTAGTGGGCTAGATCCAGTAAATGCAAACCTGATTAAAGATGAAATATATGGACTTGCTCAACGGGGTAGCACCATCATCTTTAGCACACACCGCATGGAACAGGTAGAAGAAATTTGTGACCATATTGTTTTAGTAAATCTTGGCAAGAAAATTCTTGATGGCACCGTTTCAGAAGTGAAGCAACAATTCAAGGAACATAAGTTTAGTATCAAATTGGGTAGTATTCCTAACGGTATCGATGATGCAGCTTATGAAGTAATTGAGCAAAAGGGGAATGCTTTTACCATGAAAATTAATGATGGTTTTCAAAGCAATGATGTGTTGCAACATTTTATTGGACAAGGGATTATGATTGAGTCATTCAATGAGATACTACCTTCCTTAAATGATATTTTTATTCAATTGGTTAACGATACAAAATCTGTGAGTAGAGCCTTTAATTGATGATTAGAGTGATTAATTGTGATTAAAATGATTGGATTCATCACTCTTAGCTCATCACTGACAACTCAACACTCACTATTCACCACTCACAACAAACATCATGAACAAGATTTGGATAATAGCACGCAGAGAATTTTTAAGTAGGGTGCAAAAGAAGACTTTTTTATATACTACTATCTTATTGCCGATCGTAATATTCGGATTATATGGATTGATAATCTACTTTTCCGTAAAAACTGCCGATCATTTCAAGATTGCTATTGCTGATAATGCAAAAGTATTTGTGGGAAAGATTGATGGGAAAGAGGATTTTCAATTTGTTTTTGTTCAAAATGAAAGTATTGCTTCCTTGAAAGAAAAGATTGCAAAAAAAGAATTAGATGGTTATGTATGGGTACCTGAGGGTTTTAGTACTGCAAATGGTGATACAATTTCTTTTGTCTCCGGGAAAACAGTGGGCTTGATGAATAGGGAGCAGATTCAAAAACACATCAATAACTCTTTGGAACAACAGCGCCTATTATCCTCTTTACAAATATCTAAGTCCCAACTTGATAGCATGCAAAAGGGAAGGGATATCAAGTTTGCCACTGTTGATGGGAAAGAGGAAAATGATGCAAAAGCAGGGATTAGCTTTGGAGTAGGATATGCCTCAGGATTTTTAATTTATATTGTTCTGTTCATCTATGGAACGATGGTGATGCGGGGTGTAATGGAAGAAAAAACGAATCGTATTGCCGAAGTCATCATCAGTAGCGTGAAACCATTTCAGTTGATGATGGGAAAAATTACAGGAATTGGTGCAGTTGGATTGGTACAGTTTATAATTTGGATAGTGCTGACTGTTACACTCCGCATTTTTCTTCCATTATTAATTCCAGGAATGGTAGAAACTACAAATGTGATGAATCACGGTGCTACAGAGGCAATGCAGACAGCAAAGAATAGTGGCGCATTTGATAGTGTAATGAGTGGACTTAGTGATATTAACTTTGGACTCATTCTTAGTTGCTTTATCTTTTATTTTATCGGGGGCTACCTATTATATTCTTCCCTGTTTGCTGCCGTAGGGAGTGCTGTTAACGAAGACCCACAGGATGCACAGAGTTTATTATTACCCATAACAATGCCCATTATATTCGGAATCGTCATTATGACAAAAGCTGTAAATGACCCTACAAGTGGCCTTGCTGTATTTGGCAGTTTATTTCCTCTTACCTCTCCAATCGTCATGATGGCAAGAATTCCCTTTGGAGTACCTAATACAGTTCCCTATTGGCAACTTGCACTAAGTATGATATTTTTAATACTAGGTTTTTTATCAACTACATGGGTAAGTGCTAGGATTTACCGAGTAGGCATCCTGATGTATGGTAAGAAAGCCACTTGGAAAGAATTATGGAAGTGGGCATGGCGGTAATGAGTATTAGGTAATACTTACAACGTAATACTTACAACGTATAACTTACATCGTATAACTTACAACCTAATACTTACAACGTATAACTTACTATCCAAAGTCTATTTCTGTATTATCGCCGATATTTAAGTTTCTGCTAAGGCCTTTAACTGAGGCATCGCTTCCAATCAAAGAATTATCCAATACCACTTCAAATAAACTTGTATAAGAACCGATGATGCTATCTCTCACAATCGAATGTTTAATGACGGTATTTGCACCAATAGCAACGTGAGGACCAATAATAGAATGTGAAATCTCGCACCCTTCTGCAATACTAACTGGATGAATAATGATACTATCTTTATAATTGTGGTTTTCAGGCACGTTACCACCTGTTTTTTTCAGAAGTGTTGCATTGCTTTCAAGGAGCGTTTCTTTCTTACCACAATCAAACCAATTCTTTACCTTGAAAGACTTCATTTTTACTCCTTTCTTAAGCATACAATCCAAGGCATCTGTAAGGCTGTAGTCCAATTTAGGAGTGTGGTCATTGGCTAAAAGAGTATTTAGGCATTCATATAATAATTCTCCTTCTTTTATTTTATAGATGCCAACAAGCGCCATATTACTTTTTGGAATCGAAGGCTTTTCTACTAATTGTTCAATAAATCCGTCTTCGTCAATAGTAGCAACACCAAATTTATGTGGGTCATCCACTTTTTTTACACCTAACATTGAGTACGGGCTATCCATCACTTCTTTAATATCATACTCACAAATTGTATCGCCCAGGGCAATAAAAGCCTCATCGTCACCTACAATGTTTCTTGTCATCTCTACTGCGTGACCAGTTCCGTGTCGTTCATTTTGAAAAACAAAGTGAGTTTTCAAGTCAGGATAAGTATGTAATACATACTCTTTTATTTTTTCTCCAAGGTATCCCACAATAAAAACAAACTCATCAATGCCTGCTTCATGCAACTGATCTACAATATAACTGAGTATTGTTTTTCCTGCGATAGGAATCAATGCCTTAGGTTGTGTATATGTATGAGGTCTTAATTTAGTACCTGCGCCCGCTACGGGAATAATTGCTTTCATTTAATTTTTTTAATTACGACCTATTCTATTATCAGTTTGTACAATTGTGTACGTTGAACACATTGTTAAAAGCCGTGAAAGTAATAAAATCTTTTTTCTTACTAATTTTTCGTTTGTATTTGCATGATTTTGTCCAACCCTGCAAGAAAAATATTTTAAATTCTTAATTAAAGTAGGAATTGATAACAATCAACTGTCCCTGTAAATCCAAATTGTAAATAGACAAACAAAGAGTGATGGAATTTGTTCTCAACGGGAAATTTTTAGCAAAAAATATATTCATTATTCAAATATTACGTCAGTTGAAGTAATTTCTAAGTCTTAGATATTAAAAATTAATAAAATGCATCTTAACAATTTAGTAATGATTTCGTAATATGGAAAATACAATTTGGTAACATTAGGATTTGAATATTGCACCTCTAAATTAGGTACGATAAAAGCAATTTCATATCAGACATATTGAAACAAGTCTAAATTATGTAGTTGGCTTTTTAATACCTCAGCAAATACTTTTACTATTAACAAACAATTTTTAATTAAAACAAATGAAAATGAACAAAGAAAAATTACTTTTTAACATGTCTTTTTTAACACTCAAACCTACAGTTGTAGTATTATTACTTTCATTTATAGGTCTAAATAAAGCATTCGGGAAATTTCCTATCAATAATGATGCAGTCAAAGCATTAAGTTACAGAACATATAATATTGGCAAAAGCCTTCCTTCTGAAAAAAATCATATTTATGCAAAACAAATGAAGGATAATTTTAGTCCTTTAGGTGCAGCCAACAACTTATTTGTTACACTTTATAAAAATATTACTGGGACGGCCGACTATGCTCAAGCAGATCAGATAAAGCTTTTAGTAAATTCTTCCTTGGCTTCAAACGGTGTAGGTACTAATAAGTTACCGAATCCTTCGGACAACCTTGCTTTTATTGAAGGAACAAAAGTGTTGGCAATTGATGGATACAAAACCATTGCAACTAAAGATACTATCACAATATCGGTAGATCTATTAACAACTTCTCTTGCTTATAAATTAAAAGTTGACGCAACAGCTTTTGCAGTTTCAGGATTTGTTCCTATGTTATTGGACAGATTCACTAATACACTTACTACTTTAGTTGCAGATACAGCACTTATTTCATTCACACCGACTGCAGCGACTAATACTTTTGGAAAACGTTTTGCAATTGTATTTAAGGCGACAGGATTACCTGTCAAACAAATCAACCTTTCAGCAATTAAAGAAAGTAATAATGTAATTGTAAACTGGAATACAGTAGATGAAGTTGGAGTTATAAATTACACCGTTCAAAGTTCTGATAACACCACTTCATTTACAGATTTGTCAACTATCCGTGCTAAGAATGATGCAAATGCATCTTATACTTTTGTAGATGCGAATTCTAATTCTAGTTTCTATAGAATCAAAGCGACTGATATAACAGGAGTTGTTTCTTACAGTAAGATAATGGCTGTTTCAGGTGCTACAGGTGCTAGAATTATTGCTTTCCCCAATCCATTAGTGGGTAATGTTTTACATCTTTCTACCAACAGTCTTTCTACTGGTAAATACAATGTGGTATTACATAATACTATTGGACAAAGAGTATTTTCAGGAGAAATTGATGGTTCTGTCATAAATCATAATTTGAAGATTGGCTCTTTAACTGCTGGTCAATATGTTTTGACTATGAGTAAAGAGGGTAAAGTTGTTTATAACACTTCTTTACAAGTTAGATAGTTTCATTAATTAAACTGGCAGTTGTACAACTGCCAGTTTATTAATTATTCATATTAAAAAAAGATTATAAACTAATCTAGCGGAATATAGGTTTGTTTAAAACTTTTTTAGGAATACAAGCAAAATAAATTAAGCAATTAGTATTTTAATTATTAACGTTCTTTATTTAATACGTATATCTTTTTACTTACAGTTTCCTACCTCAAGTTTTTGTGTTTACCAATACTTCATAATAAAGTTGCGTGCATATAGCTTTCATTCAACATTTAATTACAAATGTATAATTATGTTTAAAATATTTCTTTCAGTTGTAACTACTTCAATTGTTTTCTCTTTGACCCCTCAAAAATTGGTAGCAAGAGATTTAAGTTTAACAAATACTAACTCTGCAAACGAGTTATTTAATTCTGCCTTGACTAGTAATTTTATTGAAAACATTGATACTACTCCCAAATCTTTAAAAGTAGTTTCTTCAATTGGTTTAAACACCACTCGTGGAACAAATGGTAAGATAACTGGAAAAATTATAAATGATAAAACAGGTGACCCAATAGCCGGCGCAGTGATAACAATAAAAAATGGAGAAGTTAAAAAGGCCACTACCTCTGATTATAATGGAATTTACACGGTAAGTGAATTACCAGAAGGCAGTTACTCCATTAGTATTTCTCATATAAGTTTTGGGAAAAAACAATTAGAAGATATTAAAATAACTAAAAAGGAAGTAACCACACAAGATATTACTTTACAAGAGTCCAAAGGTAAAAACTTAGATGAAGTTGTTGTAACTAGTAAAGGTGCGGGACGTGTCAAAGAAAGTGTTGCTGCATTGTTAGTACAACAAAAAAATGCTGCGAGTGTTAGTGATGGGATTTCGGCAGAAGCTATTAAGCGTACCCCTGATAAAACGACTTCCGACATTATGAAACGTGTAAGTGGTGCAAGCATTCAAGATGATAAGTTTGTGATTATAAGAGGCCTAAACGATCGCTATAATGCTGCTTTTATCAATAATGCTCCATTGCCTAGTTCTGAAAGTGATCGAAAGGCATTCTCTTTCGATGTTTTCCCTGCCAATATGTTGGATAACTTGGTAATTGTTAAAACTGCAACTCCCGACATGAATGGCGAATTTGCAGGGGGGACGATTTATATCAATACTAAAGATATACCTACAAAAAACTTTCAAAGTGTTTCTTTGGGATTAGGCTATAACACTATGGCAACTTTTAAGGACCGTAAATATGAGCAACAAGGTGGATTGGATTGGATTGGGTTAGATGATGGGAAGAGAAAATTGTCTTCAAATATCCCTAATACTAACCTTAGCGATATTCAATCAAAAGACGAGAAGGGAAGTATTGGAAAATATTTGAATAATAATTGGGCTACTAATAGTGACAAAGCTCCGTTGAACTACAGTTTTCAGTATGTTAAGGGGTTAAATATCCAAAAGAAACAAAGAGATTTTTTAGGAGTATTACTTGCAGCTACTTATAGTAAAACGTTCAATTTGACTAATGGAGGAAAAAAATCTATCAATGGGACTAATCCTTCTTACAATGATGAATCTACAGAAAAGATTTACTCTTCTCAAATTCTCGCAGGCTTTATGGGAAATATTTCTTTGAAACTCAACGAAAACAATAAGTTTAGTTTTAAAAATTTGATAAGTGTTAATTCTGATGACAGGATATTTGACAGAAACTTTACAATGCTTGGCGGCGAAAGTTCAGCAACTAATTCTAATGCTCAATGGTTTACCTCTAATAAAGTTTTATCGTCTCAATTAGCAGGAGAACATTTTTGGAAACAACCTAAAATTAAGATAAACTGGACAGGTGGATATAGTTCTACAGACAGAGCAATACCAAATCTTAGAAAAATGAGGTCATCTCAATATCTAGATGGTACAGTTCATCAAAGCTTTGTTGAAGAATCTGGCATTTCTAATCATGAAAACAGTGGTGCAATTTTTACTTCTGCCACTAAAGAGAATATAAAAAGTTTTGGAACTGATTTTTTGCGCATGTTCAGAATTGATAATTTAAATACGATTCAATTAAAGGCAGGCGCATATATTCAAGAAAGAAATAGAGATTTCAATGCTCGCTATTTATCTGTAATTCAATTGAAACCCTTTGATAAATCTCTTGAATTATTAACAGACAATACAGTATTTCAATCTGAAAATTTTGGGCTTCTTAAAAGTGGAAATTATGGATTTGGTTTAAGCGAGGACTATAAAGTTGATAATAAATATTCTGCTTCATCTTCTTTAAATGCTTATTATTTAATGCTAGATGCTAGATTTCTTAAATTTATACGTATAAATGGTGGACTAAGATCCGAAAGATTCAACCAAGAACTAAATTCTGCCTCCACTAGTGTTAACACAACAATTGCGGATAATCTCCCTTCAGCTAACTTGATTCTATCATTAAATTCTAAGCAAAATTTGCGTTTCTCCTATTCGCAAACATTAAATAGACCAGAATATAGAGAGTTAGCCCCATTTATTTTCTATGATTATGTTACTCAGCTATCTATATATGGAAATAAATTATTGGAACGCGTTAAAATAGAAAATTATGATTTCAGATATGAATTTTATCCAAGTGGAGGTCAACTACTTTCTCTTTCTGTGTTTCAGAAAAATATTCCCAACCCAATTGAATTTGTAATTACTCCAAATAGTGACGCAACCTATATAAATGCAACAAAAGGCAAAATAACTGGAATTGAATTTGAATGTAGAGCTAATCTTGGTACAACATTTAAAGCAAGTAATTCTAGCTTTTTGTCTCATACCTCATTATTTGGTAATGCAGCAATAATTAATTCAGAAGTTTCTTTTGGAAAAGACTCACTTAAATATGGAGGCAAACGTACAATGCAAGGTCAGTCACCATATATGTATAATGCTGGAGTAACCTATCAAGATCAAAAAGGATATAGTGGAACAATTCAAATAAATTATGCAGCTCCACGTATATTTATAGGTGGTGGTACTGATAATGCTACTATTTTGGAAAATGTCAGACAATTATTGGATTTACAATTGGCAAAATCTTTTGAAAAAAGCAACATCGAATTGAAACTAAATGTAAAAGACATTTTAGCTAAGGAATTTTTACGTTTTTACGATTTAGATAAGGATGGAAAATATGATGCAAATAAGGATGCAATATTTACTCAAGCACAAATT
>CANCKV010000052.1 GCA_947378615.1 Chitinophagaceae bacterium
GATTCCAAATTTGCAATCGTTTCATTGTAGTAAAATTTAACATTTAAAAATTGTTTAGAGTACCGATTTATTATAAAGAATTAAAACTTATTTAAAAATATTTTTGTTAGGCAACGAATCTGACTCGTATATTATCTTGCATTAAACAAGAAAACAGTACTCCGACTAGCGGGTACTGCACAACAGTGAGCCAAAATTTTTCTTTGACAAAATCAAAGACTTCAATATGATACATCCGATAAAAAATTAAGATTGAATATTAACTAGGGCAATCAAGTCAAAAGCAATCATGACAAACAAAAACTATTTCCACAGGGCAATTGAATTAATAGTTTAAAAAAAATAAATTTAATTATTTGAACCCATTTTGAAAACGTTTCCGGCAAAAGCTCGTTTTACATCCTGAATAATATTTAATAATGCTATTTTCCATTCCTTTTATATCAATAGTTTATATTCAAAAAAAGAATAGTCACATTTAAAGACAAAATATTTTCATATTACCCTTAGTAGGAAGAAAATATTTTTTATTTTGAGGAAATAAACAAAATAAGAATTAATCCCAACCAACTGATTTTGTAAAAAAGGAGCTAAAAAAAAACATTCACAGCCAAACAGATGATAAGAAACCTCAAATAACTATTATATTAGTGAAATTTAATAAAAATGGAAAGTAAATAACCCTTTTCTCAAGGAACTGACTCCATGATTCGTTCCAAAATACTTTCGAGAACACTGATGAATAATTCAGCGGTACAAAAAAACTTACAAGAGCCCTGATGAATTCGTCAGCGATGCTGTAAAACTTACAGGAGTCCTGAGGAATTCATTGTCGGTCTCAAAATTATTTCGAGACCTCTGCCGAATCTATTAGTTGTGGGATAAAACTTACAGGAGTCCAGAGGAATTCATTGTCTGTCTCGAAAAAATTTCGAGACCTATCTCGTTTCTATTAGGGGTATTAAGTAACTTTAGACACCCATAATGAATCGATTGCCTATCTAGAGTAACCTCACGATATCCCTTTTGTGTTACTACTCAGGAGTTTTTACCACAAAGGAAACAATGAAAAAGTCAAGGAACACAAAGTTTTGTACTATAAAAAGATAGTCATTGAGATTATAAACAATAAATCCTTGTGTTCTTTGTTCAATCCCTTGTGGTCATTATGGTAAATCAATAATATTTCTTTATTTTTTAGCATATTTCTTATCCATTCCTTACTTCCTCCAATAATCGTTTATCCACATTTGATTTTATCCATATTTTTACCGCCAAATTTGTTAACTCAATATTTAGGCACAGAATATTATGGCATTAGGACAAACATTACAGCAAAAGCTTTTACAAAAACTCTCTCCTCAACAAATTCAGTTGATGAAACTTTTGCAGGTGCCTACGGCAAATCTGGAAGAGCGCATCAAAGAGGAATTGGAAGAGAATCCTGCTTTGGAAATGGGCGAAGATGAGGAAAGTAAGGAGTCCGATGACGAAATCAAGGACGAATTTGAAACGGAAGAAGAAGAAAACTTTGATTTGGATGGCAGCGAGGATGAATATGAAAATCCCGATGTGAGCGAATACATTGTGGACGACGACGGTGAAATTGCCGACTATAAAATGAAGGACGACAATTATCCTGAAATGGATGATAAACAAACTATCCCCATCAAATTGGAAAATAGTTTTTTCGATTTGGTGTTGAATCAACTTGGAATGCTTGAATTGGATGAACGTCGATTTAAGATTGCAGAACAAATTGTTGGAAGCCTTGACGATGACGGTTATCTAAGGCGAGAACTCAGTTCTATTTCTGATGACTTAGCCTTTGGGCAAAATGTGATGACTGATGAAACTGAAATTGAAAGCATCATCAAGGAAATTCAGGGATTCGACCCTCCCGGTATTGCAGCAAGGGATTTGCAGGAATGCCTAATACTTCAATTGAAAAGAAAGAGTAGCGAAGGGATTGCAGTTGAATTAGCCATTCAAGTAATGACAAAGTATTATGATGAATTCATCAAAAAGCATTACGAGAAAATTCAAAATAAACTGCATCTTACAGATGAACAATTGAAAGAAGTTATTCATCAGATAGTTAAGTTAAATCCTAAGCCGGGTGGCAACTTTGGTGAGATGAATAAAGCGGAGAGTTATATTATTCCTGACTTTTATGTATTGAATAATAATGGTTTGTTGGAACTCTCACTAAATTCGAAAAATGCGCCCGAACTTAAAATAAGTGAAGGCTACAAAGAAATGATGAAACAATATGACAGAGGAACTAAGAAGGATAAACGACAAAAGGAGGCTGTCTTATTTATCAAACAAAAGATAGATAGTGCCAAATGGTTCATCGAAATGATTCAGCAGCGTCAACAAACACTTTTATCTACGATGGGTGCGATTATGAAACATCAACTGGAATTTTTCTTGACAGGAGATGTACTTACGATGCGTCCGATGATTTTGAAAGATGTTGCTGAAAAGACAGGATTAGATATTAGCACAGTCAGTCGAGTGGCAAATAGTAAGTTTGTTCAAACAGAATTTGGCACTTACCGCCTCAAGTATTTCTTTAGTGAAAGTCTTAGTACGGATAGTGGCGAAGAAGTTAGTACAAGAGAAGTAAAAGAGATATTAAGCAACCTGATTGATGCGGAGGATAAACACAAACCTGTAAGCGACGATTTTCTTACTGATTTATTGAATGAAAAAGGCTATAACATAGCAAGAAGAACTGTTGCAAAATACAGGGAACAATTAAATATTCCGGTTGCACGACTCAGGAAAAGCCTTTAAAAGAGTTATGAAATATGAGTGATGAGTGATGAGTTACGAATTATTAATTATTAATAATGAGTCTGAAGTTTATTGATAACTTATCACTCATAACTCATCACTTATCATTCATCACTCATAACTTATCATTCATCACTCATAACTCATAACTTAATGACCGACTTACGGCCTACAACAATTTTGGCAAAGATTATTTCTTATATCTTTCACCCACTTTTTATTCCAACCTATATCTTTATTTATTTGCAATATCAATTCCCCTATGAGTTTGCAGGGATATCTGATTGGCAATTAAAGATGAAAATATTCAGCGTATTTTGGATGACAGGATTCTTTCCTGCTTTTGCAGTTTTTCTTTTGTGGAAATTGAAATTTAGCGACAGTATATTCCTTCGTACCCAAAAGGAACGTATTATCCCTTATTTCATATCGATGTTTTTTTATTGGTGGATGTATTATTTGAGTAGGACATTCTCTGACCAACCAATAGTATTGAAATTCTTCTATTTTGGCATCTTCATAGCAACAGCTTTTGGGGTATTTATCAATAACTATATCAAGATTAGCCTTCATGGCATCGCAATGGGAGGTGCATTAGCAGCTGTCATACTATTTGCCTTTGTTTATCAAACGACAACGGGTTATGCAATCTCTACAGTTGTATTATTAACAGGTTTGGTTTGTACTTCAAGACTATTGGTGAGCAACCATACAAATCTCGAGATTTATTCAGGGGTACTGCTAGGAGTTGTCTGTCAATTGATAGGTTATTGGTTTGTATAAATTCAAATAGCCTATCTTTTTCATGGGATATTAAAATCAACAATATTTTCAGACCTATATTTCCTTTTCTTTGCACTCATCACTCATAGTTCATCACTCATAACTTATAACACTCATGTGGTATCGCTTAGGACATTTTATTTTAAAAAATCGTTTACCCTTATTAATAATTCTAACAATTGCCACTGCTTTTGCAACTTACGAGACTCTTCAAGTCAAGATGAGTTATGACTTTTCCCGTGCCGTTCCTGTTGATAATCAAAAGTTTTTAGACTTCAATGCTTTCAAGAAAAAATTTGGTGAAGATGCTGCGACTGTAATTGTAGGGATTCAAAGTAAAGATTTTTTTACCCCTAAAATATTTAATGCAACAGCAAAATTGCAAAAGGATTTGAAGGTGGTTCCTTACGTTCAAGATGTATTGAGCGTTCCGATTACCTTGAATTTAATTAATGATACGGTTGCTAAGAAGTTTAAGTCAAAAGCAATTTTTCAAAATAATTACACTTCCCAAGCAGCTTTGGATAGTGACAGAAAAGTATTTGAAGGACTACCCTTTTATAGAACCTTGTTGTATAACCCACAAACTAAATGTTACCTAGTGGCTATCAGCCTAAATGATAGCATCATCAATACCCCTGGACGGACAGCAATGATTCAAAAAATGCTTGAACCGATTAGGGCTTATGAAAAAGAAACAGGAATCGTTACTTGCATTAGTGGTCTCCCTTATTTGCGTATCATTATTGGGGATATGATTAAAGAAGAGATGCGTTATTTCCTCCTAGGCTCTTTCCTTTTATCAGCATTTACATTACTCCTATTCTTCCGTAGTTTCAGTGCGATGGTCATGAGCTTGTTAGTAGTGGCAATGGGGGTTTTGTTTAGTGTAGCAACGATGGTATTATTGGGCTATAAAATAACCTTACTTACAGCATTGATTCCTCCATTAATAGTAGTGATAGGGATACCAAATTGTATTTATTTTCTCAATAAATACCATACTGCCTATCAAGATACAGGCAATAAAATGGAGGCATTAAAGGTGATGGTTGGCAGAATGGGCATTGTAACCTTGTTCTGCAATATTGCTGCTGCTATTGGGTTTGCCGTTTTTGCATTGACGAAAAGTGCCCTATTGCAGGAGTTTGGAGTAGTTAGTGGTATCAATATCATGTTGTTATTTGTTATTTCACTTGTTTTCATTCCCTCCGTGTTAAGTTATTTACCTCCTCCAAAACCTCAGCACGTACGTTATTTGAACAATAAATTTTTAGCGCAAATATTAGTGAAGATAGAAAGGTGGGTATTCGACCATTCAAGATTGGTGTATCTAGTCACTATTTCCATTACCATATTTGCTATTATTGGTCTATTCAAGTTAAAGAGTGAAGGTTTTGTAGTGGATGATTTGCCAAAGACAGATAAATTATATACCGACTTGAAATGGTTTGAAACGAATTTCCGTGGGGTAATGCCTTTAGAGATTATGGTGGATACCAAGAAAAAGAAAGGTTTAATTCGTAGTACTCGCCCACTTGCAAAAATCGACGAATTTTCTGCCTATATTAATAATCTTCCTGAGGCAGGAAGGCCTTTAAGTTTGGTGGAAGGATTGAAATTCGCCAAACAAGCCTATTTCGATGGTGATTCTATGAGTTATAATGTACCTTCTGACGTTGATATGGCATTTCTTGGTACTTATCTTTCTGCAAAATCTGATAGCGGTTCAACTAGTGATTTGGATAAAACAAAAACGTCTGCTAATAGTAATGCTGCTATGAAACTAATGAGTCGATTTGTAGATAGCAATAAGCAAGTTGCCCGTATTAGTGTGAATATGAAAGATATTGGAAGTCATGAACTGCCTGTATTTTTAGATGAGTTGGAAAAGAAAAGTAACGAGATATTTGACAGTACTGCTTATAAAGTTACTATTACAGGTAGTTGTGTTACCTTTTTGGAAGGCTCCTCCTTTATTATTAGAGGATTAAGAGATAGCATTGTTTGGGCCTTTGCCTTAATTACCTTGTGCATGCTTTATCTATTCAAATCATTCAAGATATTGATTTGTTCGCTCATTCCAAATGTGATTCCACTAGTCATCACTGCGGGTATTATGGGATGGGTAGGCATTACTTTGAAACCATCAACAGTACTCGTTTTTAGTGTAGCACTCGGCATAGCAATAGACGTCACAATACGGTTTTTGATAAATTACAAGCAAGAACTGCCTCATCTACAAGGTCGAGTTACCCCTACACTTATACAAACAATCAAGCATACTGGAATCAGTATTATTTATACTTCACTTGTTTTAATTGCAGGATTTATAATCTTCTGCTTTAGTAGTTTTGGCGGAACGATTGCATTAGGTTGGTTGACCTCTCTTACTTTGGTTGTAGGAACATTGACTAATTTAATTTTGCTACCTGTATTAATATTGAGTACTTCTAAGAAAATAGAAAAGCTGTAAAAGAAACGAAGAAAACAACTATTTACTTATTTCACCAACATAACTAATTAAGTGAAGCATTCTTTCAAGACTACATTCAGGATTGCACTTCCACTTATACTTGGCAACCTAACTCAAGTGGCTTATGGCCTGATAGATACGGCGATGATTGGGAGATTAGGCTATAAGGAATTAGCCGCCGCATCATTAGTCGTAAATGTCATTGCAATTCCATTGGTAATCGGCATTGGACTAGTCATGTCCGTGACTCCTTTAGTTGCAATAGCAAATGGACAAAATAACCATCATAAGGCATCACATATTCTTTACAATGGCTGGGCATTAAGCTTAGTGGCAGGATTTGCTATGGCAATCTTAGTCCATATTATTTCAATATTTCTTCCTTCGATGGGACAAGAACCTGAAGTGGCGGCACTAGCAAAAAATTATCTTATCATCATGGGTTATTCATTAATCCCGATGATGATATTCTCTGCTTGCAAGAACTTTTCTGATGGATTACAGTTTACACAAACTGCGATGACATTGTCAATCATTTCATTGCCATTAAATGCTTTTTTATGTTGGTTATTTATTTATGGGCATTGGGGATTCCCTGCAATGGGCATCAATGGTGCAGGTTTGGCAACCTTACTATCTAGAGTATTTTTGGCAATTGCCATGCTGATAGTCATCATGAAACATAAAGTATTTGTCCCCTTCATGCACCACAAAATAGATGCATGGATGTTGAATTCAGGCACAATTAAGGAGTTATTGGGAATCGGTGTTCCAAGTAGTTTACAATATTGCATGGAGGCAGGTGCATTCTCTATTTCTGGAATCATGGTAGGATGGTTAGGGGCTATTCCACAGGCAGCGCATCAGATTGCATTAAACTGTGCATCTACAACTTTCATGATAGCACTAGGCTTTTCGATGGCAGGTTCTATCCGAATAAGTGATGCGTATGGAAAAGGTGAATTTACAGAATTGACAGCAATAGGAAAAAGCACTGCTTATACAGGTCTGATTTATGGAATTGGTGCAGCAATATTTATGATATCACTAGGCAACTATCTTCCTTTAATTTTCACAACAGATTCTAAGGTACTGCCTGTTGCAAGATTGTTATTGATTTATGCGGCTATATTTCAAGTCTCAGATGCCACTCAAGCAATTGGTGTGGGACTTTGTAGGGGAATAAAAGATGTCATTAGACCTACTATTTATGTGGCAATAGCTTATTGGGGAATCGGAATCCCTGTTGGATACCTATTGGCTTTTCATTATCAACTTGGGGTTGTGGGTATATGGATTGGCTTTGTGGCAGGGCTTTCTTTTTCTGCCATTCTACTTAATTATCGTTTTTATAAAAAATTAAAACAAATATAATTTCCTAAAAGATGACCACTTAGGAGCTTTTAACACAATTGAAATAAGGAAAAAACAAGGAATATACTTTTTTTAAATTAATAAATATGCCTAATAAATCCTTGCTGTTCTTTGTGCAAATCCAATTTCTCATTGTGGTAAAACCTCCTAAGTAGTAACGTATTACATCTTTCAATATCACTTAACCATCATTTCTAGTAGTAGAAGATTCTCTTACTATTAAGTTTGATTTTATAATAATATTTTCATTCAACATCGGCATTTTCTTCTTATCAAGATGTTTGAATAAAGTCGCAGCAGCCATAACGCCCATTTCATGTGCAGGTTGATGAATAGTAGTCAATGAAGGATTTAAAAATTCTGCCGTATGCAAATTCGAAAAGCAAATTACTTTTAAGTCTTCGGGGATTCTAATTTTCAAATCCTTACATACGTTATAAGTATTCAAAGCAAAAAGCTCGACAGCTGCAAAAATGCCATCCACTTTATCAGGACGACTCAACAATTCTTTTATCTTTTCATAATTATCTTTATCATCACCTGAACACCTGACTATATTTTCTTCCTTAAATTTTAAATCATATTTGTTGAGTGCTTCTAGATATCCATTCATTCTTTTTACACCAATAGATAAATTATCAGAAATTGAAAGGTAGCCAATATTAGTACAGCCATTCTTAATCAAGTGTTCTGTTGCTACAAATCCACTAGCGTAGTCATCAGTAATAATTTTTACAGTTTCTACTTCATGACAGACCCTATCAAAAAATACAATAGGAACATCATTACGAATACATTCTTCAAGATAATTGTAATTACCTATTTTTAAAGAAACCGACATTATAATTCCATCTACACGTCCATTTTGAAGATGCTGAATAAGGCTCTTTTCCTTTTCGGCATCTTCATGTGTAATGTATATTAGTAAATGATAATCCTTCTCCCTTGCCACAGACTCAGCACCATCAATAACTTGTAGAAAAAAACTATTGTCAATTTTTGGAATGATGAGAGCAATTGTTTTGCTTTTATGATGACGCAAATAACTTGCATAAGGATTTGGCCGATATCCTAATTCCTTTGCCTTTTCAAGAATTCTCATTTTAGTATTTGCCCCAATTTCGTGACTGTCACGAAGGGCTTTTGACACAGTAGAAACCGACACATCTAGCTGTGTAGCGAGCATTTTCAAATCAACTTTCGACATAATTTAATTTTTTAAAGTGCTATTAATTATTTTTTGAAACACGAAAATAACATAAAAAACTATTTCGAACAGTTTTCGAAAAAAATAAAATTTATTGCAAGCTAAATAGAGTTCAATTTCGAAAAAAGCAACTCATAAACATGTAAACAATATTTTGAAAAGTATTTAAGCAATCAGCCTCAATAATACTTCACTTTATTAATTCTAAATTTTAGCAATCATCAATTATAACTCATAATTCATCCCTAATCTCTAACCACTATCTTCATCCCCTCACTATGACTCGTAAATTCGGGGGCATACATACATTGAATATTCGCTGTTCCCATGCTAAATGTTCCGGTATGCGTGATGAATACAGGATACTCGAATACATAAGTTCCCTTTTGTAGATAGCTGATGAAGAAATTGGTGCTCGCATCTTTAGTTGCTTCGTAATACCCCAATCCAGCTTGCCATTTATAGCGGCTCAACACATTTTCAGGTTCCATCGTAGCTGCACGACAATCTTTTAAGTGCAGGTATTCCATATCCCTGTCACTACGCAATTCTAATCTTATAACCACCTTGTCACCTACTTTCAGTTCGTCATTATCATTTACAGGTGTCAGGACTTTTCCCTTGTCTGTATTCTTTTCAATAAATAACTTTTTCTTTATAGATAGTGGTGTGGCTGCAGGCGTAATCTTATTCATATCTTCAAAATACTGCCAATACACTGCCCCATAACTAATGCCTCTATCAGGTTTGGCAACGGGCTGATGATTCAAATCATAAGTTTTTGTAGTCACCGTAATATTTCCCATTGAGGCTTTTACCTTTTCGCCATCAATTCGTTCCTTAAAATAGCCCGTTCCTTCTGCCCCCTTTTCTGTTGCAGAATTAAATTGAATACTTCCCAAACTAATATTCATCGTCTTATTCTTATCCAACAAATCATCTTCGCCCATCAATAATGCATAACAGGCATCGGCAGACGCAACAGTTGTTTTCCAATTATTAGTCTGTTTGTTTAGGATGAGCCATGTTTTCATATCACTGATATCCTGACTAATTGTTGCATTCTTTTTATAACCCAATAGTTCATTATAAAATGCAATCATCGCACTCTCAAACTCTACAGGATTCTGATACCAAAAACAGGTAGCCGTTTCTTTCCAATACATCCCTAAATTATTATGGATGGCATTCTCGGAAATTGATGGAAGGATGTTTTTTAGACTAAAGTCAGCCTCACCATTTCTACCAAAAGTTATTCCTAACAATGCCTGATTGTACAAATTTTGTTTCACCCAATATTTCTTCCCTTGATTATAATAGTAATTATACGCCACCTTCTCACTCGGTAAATTATCTTTCCAAAAGCTGCGCATATAGAGGTATTGAATTTGCGTATGCCCAACGTGCATTTTCTCCATCTCTATATTATGTGACAATAACCACTGATAATCTTCGCCTATTTTTGTATCCAAGAAACCCAATGCCTTGTTGATAAGGTCTGTTAGTTTATCTGAAAGCTCAGGCGTCAATGCTCCTGCCTTCTTCAATTTCCCCATACCCGTCAGGATGTAATTAGTAATATACCTATCCTCATATCCACCTTTGAACCACGCAAACCCTCCATTATCTGATTGCATTCTCTTTAGCTTTTCAATAGCAGAAGTGGTACTGTTTGCCATCTTGACTACATCAAACAATAGGGCAATGTTATGTTGCTGTTTCGTTTCGTTTTGTGCATCAAAAACCCACGGTGTTTCTTCCAATAGTATTTGTTTCAACTCTTGATTCTTAAATAAATTGCTTTTCAGGGAAGATGAATCTTTCATCCATTCGGCAAATACTTCCTTAATCCGTGGATGCTTTGCCACAATAAATGCCGCTAAGGCATTCGCATAAAAACGATTGAATGTCTGTTCCGCACATTCATAAGAATACTCCATCAGATAGGGCAATCCTTGAACGGCATACCAAACAGGATTAGGGGTGCACTCCACCGTAACCGATTCATTACTCAATGTCTGACTACCAATATTGCCCGATAAAAGCT
Source organism: Chitinophagaceae bacterium (assembly GCA_947378615.1). Lineage (GTDB taxonomy): Bacteria > Bacteroidota > Bacteroidia > Chitinophagales > Chitinophagaceae > Parasediminibacterium. Next base: position 10,690 of record CANCKV010000052.1, read on the forward strand.
TATCAAAAGTCAAATGCACTGTGGTATCGCCCTTCACAAGGATGGGCATACTCTCGGTTACTAATTGTCGGTTTGTAACCACAGGAATCATTTTTTCTTCTCCATCGCTATAGTTACCTGCCCTTGCTACTACCTTCCACAACAGGGGTTTGTTATAGTTAAATGGAATATTTATGGGAAACTTAATGGCAGTACTTTGCCCTGCCGACACTGTAAAAAATTGGGTAGGAAATACATTTTGAAACAATCCATCAACGGGTTTTTCAGTAAGGGCATCTATCAATTCGAGACTCACTTGCCCCGTTAATTCTGTGGTGCTTAGGTTACTAATCTTAGTACTGAAATCCATCTTATCCCCTTCAC
>CANCKV010000053.1 GCA_947378615.1 Chitinophagaceae bacterium
ATATTTCAGACACTTCTTTGCCAATTATTTTAAAAGAAATCCTAGTGTTCCTTGTTTTTTCTTAGTTTCCTACTATATAACTTCTTTTCAGAAAGTCGTTCCTAATGCTATGAAGTAGTATTCCTATATGCACTCCTTTTTAATAAAACATAAAAAAACTATGTCTTTTCTATGTGGCTATGTTTCTATGTGTTTAACTTTTTCTCTTTTCAAAAAGTTATATAAATAAGAAACATGAGTCCTATCATTTCACACTTTGTGGTAAAACCTCCTGAGTAGGAACAATTATTTTAAAAGAAATCCTAGTGTTCCTTGTTTTTTCTTAGTTCCCTTTGTGGTAAACCCTCTTGAGTTGGAACTTTTTTTCTCAAACAATTTCACTTTGAATATATATTTGCAAAAAATATTGTTATGCCCTCATTTGATATTGCTAGTAAAGTGGACTTACAAACACTTGATAATGCCATTAATACTGTAAAAAAAGAAATCTCAAATCGTTTCGATTTCAAGAATAGTCATGTATTGATTGAGCTAAATAAGAAAGACTTCATTGTTAAGCTTGAAGCTGATAGTGACATGAAGCTTGAGCAAATAATCGATGTATTAATCAGTCGTAGTATGAAACAAGGGATTGATGCTACTGCTTTTGACTTTGAAAAAGAAGCTTATCCTAGTGGAAAAGTAGTTAAAAAAGAAGTTTCAGTTCGTAATGGATTGAAACAAGACGATGCAAAGAAAGTGGTGAAACTAATAAAGGACAGCGGCATCAAAGTTCAAGCGGCAATCATGGACAATGTTGTCCGAGTTACTGGAAAAAAGATTGATGACCTACAAGAAGTGATGGCAAAATGCAAGTCAGCAGGACTAGGATTCCCATTGCAGTTTGACAATATGAAGAGCTAATTTCACTATTTTTCTACAGAGAGATTTCGAAAAATAAGTGGAAAGGGGGAATGATTTTCTTTTGCATTAATACGCTTGATACTGCGGCAGAATAGTTGAAATACTCATGGATACTTGTGGTAAAACTATTTAGTGATTTGTTTTTGGCCAACCATCTATTATTATCAGCATCAACAAAACCTAATTCTAGACAAATAGGAAACGAATCCCTCAATCAAAGGTGAATAAATGACCAATCAAGGGGAAAAAAACTCATTCGAAGTATGAATAAACCCATTCAAAGGGTCAGCAAATGACCATTCAAGGTTGTAAAAACGCATCCAAAGGGTCATAAAATGCATGTTAAGGGTGAAAAAACAGATACTAGCAGTCAATAAACAATGCATGCACTCAATAAATGACCTCTGAGTGTCAATAAATGGATAGGAGGAGTCAAAAAGCGCACTCAAAGATTGAATAAATCGATGCGTATTTTGGTAAGTTATGTAGAAGAAACAAATTTTAAGGGCTTTTAATTATAATTTGTTCACCTTCTGTACAAATTATATATTTTAAATTTGGTTGAATTGAATCACATCCCTACATTTGCAGCCAAATTTTTTTGTAACTATACGGCAAAATCCGTATAACCTTAAATTAATAATTATCATGAGGAAAGGTATCCATCCGACAAGTTATCGCTTTGTAGTTTTCAAAGACATGAGTAACGGAACGTCGTTTTTAAGTAAGTCAACAGCAAACACCAAAGAAACAATCGTTTGGGAAGATGGTAAGGAATATCCTGTTGTAAAACTGGAAATTTCAAATACGTCTCACCCGTTTTACACTGGTAAAAACGTATTGGTTGATACTGCAGGTCGTATCGACAAGTTTAAAAAACGTTATGCCAAGAAAGACTAATTGTCTTCTTTGTCAAAATAACTAAAAAGAGTCCCGTTTGTAATAAACGGGATTTTTTTATGGATGCAAGTTAGAAGTTACAGGTTACAGGTTACAGGTTGCAAGTAACTTGTAACCTGTAACCTGTAACTCATATTTCATCACTCATAATTCATAGCTCTTGAAATTAGACATTCTTGCATTTGGAGTACATCCCGACGATGTGGAGCTTGGTTGTAGCGGAACTATTCTTTCTGCTATTAATGAAGGTAAAAAAGTAGGCATCATCGATTTGACTCAAGGTGAATTAGGTACAAGAGGTACCATTCATACACGTTATCAGGAAGCAGCAGAAGCTGCAAAAGTATTGGAAGTACATGTTAGAGAGAACCTCAAAATGGCAGATGGATTCTTTCAAAATGATGAAACCCATCAACGTAAAATAATCTCTGTTATCAGGAAATATAAACCAGAAATAATAATTTGCAATGCCCCCGAAGACCGTCACCCCGATCATGGGCGTAGTGCAAAATTAGTTGTTGATGCGGCTTTTTATTCCGGCTTGAGAAAGATTGAAACGGCTGTCGATGGAATCAATCAATCTGCATGGCGTCCTAAATATGTATTTCATTATTTACAAGATCGCTTTATTGAACCTACTTTTTTAATTGACATTAGTGAATATTTTGAAAAGAAACTAGCATCTGTCCTTTGTTATAAAACTCAATTCATGGCTCTTGATGATTCAGAACCTAAAACCTATATTTCTTCACCCGAATTTATAGAAAGTATCAGAGGAAGGGCACAATTACTCGGAAAGAGAATCGGAGTGAAATATGCAGAAGGTTTTATATCTGAAAAAATTTTAGGGGTAAGAAGTCTAGATGCATTTATTCAAAATGTAACCTAGTATTTTCAATCTATACAGAGTGTTGCAATAGCTCAAAAACGATTAAATAATTCATTCCAATGCATTCACCTTTTGTCATAATCAAATCTCTTATTTTTCATTCACCTGTTTATAATACTTTTGCGACTCTTTTTTAGAAAAAATGTATAATTAAAATTGTATTGATACTGATGGATAAAAGTGAAGTGACGGTCATTGGAGATAAATATGAGGCGGTAATTGGTTTGGAAATTCATGCACAACTACAAACTGCAAGTAAGTTATTCTGTGGAGATAGTGCGGCATTCGGTGGTGCACCAAACACACATATCAGTGCAATTACAATGGGACATCCAGGTACTTTGCCCAAAACAAATAAGAAGGCGGTAGAATATGCAATCAGGATGGGACTTGCCTGCAACTGCGAAATAGTGAAGGATAACTACTTTGCCCGTAAAAACTATTTTTATCCCGATTTGCCAAAGGGGTATCAGACTTCACAACATACTACGCCTATTTGTAAAGGAGGTACTGTTCATATCACTACAAGTTTGGGGGATAAGGAAGTGGAACTAAATAGGATTCACTTAGAAGAAGATGCAGGAAAAAGCATTCATGACCTACACGATGATTATACCTGCGTTGATTTGAACCGTGCGGGTGTGCCGTTGATTGAAATAGTTACAGAACCTTGTTTATATAGCAGCGAGGAAGCCTATCAGTATGTAACGGAAGTAAGAAAGTTGGTGCAGTGGATTGGAGTTTGTGATGGAAATATGGAAGAAGGAAGTTTGCGTTGCGATGCAAATGTTTCAATCCGTTTGAAAGGAGAAAAGCGTTTAGGTACAAAAGTGGAAGTGAAGAACCTAAACAGCATTCGTAATGTAAAGAAAGCAATTGACTTTGAAATAGCCCGTATGATTGAAATCGTGGAAAAGGGTGGAAGCATTGTGCAACAAACTAGAAGTTTTGATGCTGACAACGAAACGACATTTTCAATGCGTGATAAGGAAGAAGCAAATGACTACCGCTATTTTGCTTGTCCTGACTTATCGCCTTTTCATCTCACGAAAGAGTTTATTGATAGTATTGGTGCGGCATTGCCAAAACTTCCTAAGCAATTGTTGGCTAGCTATCAAACTGATTTTGGTTTGAATGCTTATGATGCATCACAACTATGTGATGAAAAAGATACTTCAGATTATTTTGATGCAGTTGCAAAAGAAACCGCTAACTACAAGGCAATTGTCAATTGGATTACAGGCCCTGTTAAGCAATATTTGAATGATAATAATTTAAGTATCGGACAACTGAATCTTCCTGCTAAGACTTTGGCAGCATTGATTCTATTGATTGATGAAGGCAAGGTTAATTTCTCTGTTGCTGCTACTAAATTATTCCCCGTTTTGTTGCAATCCGACAAACACCCTTTACAGCTGGCAGAAGAACTTAATCTGTTACAAGTAAGCGATACCAACGAATTAGAAGGATGGGTTGACGAGGCAATCAGCAAGATGCCTGATAAAGTAGCAGAATATAAAAAAGGCAAGAAAGGATTAATAGGTTTGTTTGTAGGTGAAGTCAAGAAACTTAGCAAAGGCAAAGCTGACCCGAAAGTGGTAACAGAATTGTTGCAGAAGAAACTAGGCTAATAGTGATGAGTAATGAAATAGGAGTGATGAGTTCTTCTACTTATTACCTACAACCTATTACTAACAACCTATTACTAACAACCTATTACTTACAACTTAATACTTATTACCTTTCCTTGTGTCCTTATGCAAAACCTTGTGCCACTAGTGGTAAAGGGAAAAATTTAAAAGAATGAGACAGTTAATCATATTAGTGGCATTTTTATGGGTAGTAGCAGGATGCAATAGCAAAAGAACCTATTTTGAAATAAAGGGGAAGATTCTTCATGCTAAAGGTAATAAGCTATCCTTGAAACAATTGACTATTGGTATTCAAAATCCAGTGTTATTAGATACAGCCCTCATTGCGAAAGATGGAAGTTTCGACCTTAAAACCTTCATGCCCTATGGTCAGGATTTATATGTATTGAGTATTGATAATGGCCCTGATATATATCTTGTTAATGATGAAGCATCTGTAACACTGAACTTAGATATTGACCATTACAAAGAATACACGGTTGTAGGTTCTCCTGCAAGCATACAGCTACACAGTTTCTTAGATGCCTATACACCCAATTATAAGTTGTTGGTAGATAAAGTTTCTCTGTATGATTCCATTCAAAAAACGGAGGCATCAGATGACGACGTTTTAATTCATCAAAAGGAAAAGGATGCTGCGTTGAAGGCGACTAATGAAATTTTAACCAAACATATTCAGGAGTCTTCAAGCCCTGCATTGCGTTCATACCTATTGGCAAAATCTTTTTCCACACTTGACAAGGCAAGTATTTCAAAATGGATTGGTGTTTCAAAGCAACAATTCAAAGGATATTCTCCTATTGACTTTTTAGAAAAGATTATAAAGCAACAGCTAAAAGCAGAACTTCCTCCTTATGCCTTACTTAATAAGCAAGCCCCACAATTCTCTTCAGATGATATGTATGGTAAACCGTTTGATTTGGATAGTACTCGAGGAAAATATGTGTTATTAAACTTTTGGGCAAGTTGGAATACAGCTAGTAGGGATGACAATCCAAATCTTAGTAAGGCATACCGCTTATATAAAGATAGAAATTTGACGGTATTGGGAGTGTCCTTAGACTCCAATGTACATGCCTGTAAGTTGGCAGTAGATAATGACAATCTTTATTGGAGAAATATTTGTGACACCAAAGAATGGAAGAGTCCGATTGTGAATAAATATAAAGTAACCACCTTACCATTTAATGTATTACTTGATACTACAGGAAAGATTATTGCCGCTAATTTAAAGGGAAGAGACCTTACGATGAAATTGAATGAGGTGCTACCACGTTAGTGATGAGTTATGAACTATGGGTTATGAGTTATTAGTCTCTACACAAATAACTTAAGACTCATATTTCATAATTCATATTTATTTCAACTACCCTCTAACAACTAATTCTTATATTCGCCGAAATTTTATAATAAATGAGACATGTCGGTCGTACCATACTAACACTTGCCGTTTTTTTATTTTCCTGCAAACAAAAATCTTCTGCTAAATCAGGAGGATCTTATACTATTTCTGGAAAAATAGAGGATGCGGTTCCCGGCGAAATCATCATTTGCCGACAACAGACAATGGAGGGTAAACCAGATACTGCGATTATTGCTAAGGACGGTACTTTTACTTTTAAAGGAACTATTGACGAACCAATCTTCGCTAGTATTTATTTCCCCACCTCTGTTGTTGAATCTGCAAGACAGCAAGCAATTGGACTTTTTCTTGAAACAGGTGATATAACAATTACAGCGAAGAAAGACAAACTAATGGAGGCAACAATTAAGGGTGGTGTTTGCAACAAGGAACTCAACGAAATCATGGAGATGACTAAACCTCTTGGTTCTAGGATGATAGGATTGAGTGATAGCATCAAGCAATTTTATGCTGCAAACAACACTGCTGCGGCTACTGCTTTACAACAAGAGGCGATTGCGTTGGAAACGGCACAAAACAAAGCTTTGGCAAAGCATATAAAAGACCATCCCAAAAGTTATACCGCTGCTTATTTGGCTTTTCAAATGAATAGCTATGAAACAAATCTTGATTCTGCAGAGAGTGCATTTGTTAATATGGACGCCTCAATTCAATCTTCTTATTATGGCAAAAAATTAAAGGCTGTTATTGACGCTTTAAAGTCAACAGCAATTGGTACGATGGCACCTGCTTTTACAGTAAATGATTTACAAGGGCATCCTATATCATTAGCGTCTTTTAAAGGTAAATACTTGTTATTGGATTTTTGGGCTAGTTGGTGTGGCCCTTGTAGGCAAGAAAACCCGAATGTAGTAAAGGCTTATGCTTTATTTAAAAATAAAAACTTTACTATTCTAAGTGTAAGCCTTGATGAAGATAAAGCTGCTTGGCAACAAGCGATTGAAAATGACAAGTTATCGTGGACACAAGTTAGCGACCTTGGAGGTTGGAAAAGCCCTACGGCTGCTTTATACAATATACAATCAATCCCTTCCAATCTGTTACTTGACCCGACTGGGAAAATAGTTGCCAAAGACTTGCGGGGTGAAGATTTAATAAATGAATTAAATGCACGACTTAAATAAGTGATGAAAAATGAGTTATTAGTCTTAATTTTTTTTTAAAAGATTACTATTAGGTTTTGACTCATAACTTATCACTCATAACTTATCACTCATCACTATCTATGGCTCTTGATTATAAAAAGAAACTTTTCTGGTTATTATTGAGTACAATTCTCTTTAAGATAATTGTAGCAGGGCTTATTGAGTTGGGAAATGACGAAGTGTATTATTGGACTTATGCACTTCAACCTGACTTCAATCATTTTGACCACCCTCCGATGGTAGGGCTTTTGATACGTCTCACTTCGTTAAATCTTCATTGGGCATCGGGTATTTCTCTTCGGTTAGGGGCAATCATTGGGTGTGCGATTAGTTCATATTTTATCTTTCTAATAGGCAAAACCATTGTAAGTGAACAAGCAGGTTGGTATGCTGCCCTTATTTATAATTGTTCTGTTTATACCGGAATCATATCAGGAATGTTCATTTTACCTGATAGTCCTCAAATGCCTTTTTGGACGGCTACTTTGTATGTTATGAGCCAAATTATCGTATTGGAAAAAGATAAAAAGCTTTCCTATTGGTTAGGTTTAGGATTATTGATTGGTTTGGCTTGCTTGTGCAAGGTTCATGGACTATATCTGTGGGCAGGGTTTGGACTTTTTATTTTGATTAAACGTATTAAATGGTTGCTTAATTGGAGAATGTATTTAGGTGTCATTGTCACAATTATTTGTTTCGCACCGATTCTTTTCTGGAATATTCAGAATCATTTCATTACCTATAAATTCCACTCTGAAAGGGTGACACATTATGAATTACAGTGGGATGGGCTGTTGCAGGAAGTTTTGGGAGAGTTTGCGTATCAAAATCCAGTAGTGTATATTTTGGTTATTACTTCACTCATATTTACTATTAGAATAAAGAAATTCTATACTAATCCAATTACAGTTTGGTTGCTCTGCATGGGTGTTCCGATGATATTATTCTTTTGGGGTATCGCTCTTTTCAATCCTTCCTTACCGCATTGGAGTGGGCCGGGATTTGTTCCTTTGTTTTTGATTGCAGGTATTTATTTAAGCACTAAACAAGTGGGCACTTATCCAAAGATGATTAAGATTGCTGCAGGATTAGTGGTGTTTGTGATGATTGCAGGAGTTGGTTTGGCTAGGTTTGCTCCCTTCAATGTAGGTGGTAGTAAGAAAATAGAAAATTACGGAGAACAGAGTCTTACCCTTGATATTTGTGGTTGGGAAAATTTTGGCAATGACTTTAAATTATTAGAAGAAAAGGATGTTGCAAGTGGTAGCATGAAGAAGGATGCACCCATTTTGATTGGCAATTGGTTTCCCGCAGGGCATCTATTATTTTATGTGGCAAGGCTTACGGGTCAACCCGTTATTGGAATTGGTAAATTGACTGATATGCATAAGTTCGCATGGCTGAATCAATCAATGCCACCTATTAAATTGGGAGATGATGCCTATGTAATCGTTCCTTCAAATGCCCCCCTGAACGTTGAGGAGTCTTATGGTAAATACTATACTACGATTATGTCTCCCACCATTATCAATCAGATTAAAGGTGGAAAAATGGTAAGGTATTTTAAGATATATCGATTATATAATTGTAAGAAAGTACCAGAAAGGATATTGTAGTATTTATTTTTTTTCTCCAACACTAAGACACTAAGATGCTCTAAGTAAAAAAAGAAAAGTCGCAAGTATTCTACAACACCTGCGACCCTCCTAATATCAATTAACAATTAATCATTAACAATTAATCATTATTAAAAAATCCCTTCTGCACCAAAATAACTTTGCAATGATTTTGGAAGAATAATGCCTTCTGCAGTTTGGTTATTTTCCAATAAGCAGGCTACTATACGTGGCAATGCCAATGAACTACCATTCAAACTATGGGCTAGAACCATTTTGCCATTGCTGTCTTTGAAACGACATTTCATCCGATTCGTCTGATAGTTCTCAAAGTTACTCACGCTACTCACTTCTAACCAACGCTTTTGTGCTGCACTATAAACTTCAAAGTCATAAGTAATTGCACTCGTAAAGCCCATATCACCACCACATAAACGAAGTATTCTGTAAGGCAATTCCAAAGAGTTAAGTAATGCTTCCACATGTGCCACCATTTCGTCTAATACCTGATAGCTTTTTTCAGGATGCACCAATTGAATGATTTCCACCTTCTCAAACTGATGTACACGGTTCAATCCACGTACATCCTTACCATAACTACCCGCTTCTCTTCTAAAACAAGGACTGTAGGCAGTCATCTTCACTGGCAATTCATCTTCTTTCAATATGGTATCGCGATATACATTTGTTACAGGTACTTCTGCTGTCGGTATCAAGTATAATTTATCCTCTGTTACATGGTACATCTGTCCTTCTTTATCAGGCAATTGACCGGTAGCAAATGCACTCTGTTCATTGACCATGAAAGGAGGTAGGTATTCAAAATAACCTGCCTTAACATTGAAATCCAAAAAATACTGTACAAGGCTACGTTGTAGTTTTGCCCCTTGACCCGTATAAACAGGGAATCCCGCACCCGTAATCTTATTGCCTAACTCAAAGTTTGCCAATTTGTATTTATCCAACAAAAACCAATGTTCTTGTGCCTTTTCGTAGAGGTTAGGTATTTGTCCTCCCTCACGCACCACTACATTTTCTTCGGGAGTCTTGCCTAATGGAACTTCTTTTGCAGGGAGATTTGGCAATTGAACTAATGCCTCGTGCAATTGCTTTTCTACAGAAACAATTTTTTCTGAAAATTCAGCAGCTTGTACTTTAAAGGCTGCCACTTGTGCTTTTGCTTCAGCAGCTTCTGCAACATTTCCTGTTGTCATCAATAATCCTATTTCCTTAGAAATAGCGTTGATGCCTGACTGTGCCGTGTCGAATCCCAATTGTATTGATTTTCGCTCGTTGTCGAGGGCTATGATTTTATCTACTAATTCAAGTTGTTTGAAATTTTTTACGCTCAAACGTTCCTTTACCCATTCCGGATTGTTCTTCAATACACTTACCTGTAACATGTGTTAATTATCATTTGCGGCAAATATAACCTCCACAACTGAAAGTAGTGAGTTGGGAGTTGGCAAAATCTATAAATTAGTGTGGGTGTACTATTTGGATATCGCAATTATTATTTATTCCCAAGTAGCTTAATACGTTTTATTCTATCTATTTCAAAAATAATTCCCATGCCAATCCCTATGCTTGAAATTGGCTTTTCGTAATTATAATTTTCGGTTGTGGATGTTCCGGTAAATAAGTTAGTAGTTGTTTGCGAGTATGAAAAATTAGGCTTGAACACTGATGCATTCAAATCAAGAAATAGTAATAGATTTTTTGCAATTTTATAGCCAAAATCTGTTGAGGCACTAATTGTAAAATTTTCTTGCACCGAGGATTTATTTGGCTTGAATAATAAATGGAACACGTTGTTTGTGTTTTTTTCTTTTAAATAAGCTTCTGCAGAAAATGTAGAAAATGAAGTTATGCCTACAGATAGCTTTGGATAAAAATTAATTTTACCACTTTCTAACCTATAGATGATGCCAATATTTGCTTTATTAAATGCTACTAGTGGTGGGTCACTATTATTACTCCAAAGTGTGAATGGAACTGTAACATAAAATTGACTGTATTTAGGGGCTAAATCATTAGCTAAATCACCATTAACATCATAGCTATTTTTTGTTGAGCCTGCTAATTGAAAACTTGCATCAATTCCCAAATGCTTGCTGAAAAAATAGTTAAAAGATAATATTTGCCAAGAAATTGAGTTGTCATGATAAGAGATAAAATTGTCTGTAATCCCTTTTTTTGCAAATTTACTCAATGGGAAGTTATAGCATATCATTGCTTTCCATTGGAATTTACTTTTATAACATATTGAATCTTGACCATAAATTTTTATCAAGAGTAGGAATGTTAAGTGTCCTATAAGAATAGATTTAAACATTATTTTAGCTTATATAAGATGAATCATTGTTGTTTCCTGCTCTAAAATTCTACCATCAGACAATTTGAGCCTTATTTTAAATTGATGACCTGTATTGTATAAAGTGGAGGGCACA
>CANCKV010000054.1 GCA_947378615.1 Chitinophagaceae bacterium
TGAAAGTACAGGTAAATCAATAACAAAAGAATTTATTAAGAAACAATAGGGTATAAGTGGGTGTAAAATAGTTTTTCGGTTGAATGTGAAATTGCCAACCCTATAAGGGCTCCAAGCCCCATATAGGGTTTCATTGGAATTAATCTTTATAATCAAATCACCCTTAATCACTATTAATCATAAATAATAATCACTCTAATCACAATTTCCAATAGTACCTACCTATTAATTTTACGTCTTTATGGTTGAAATCAATTATGAAAAAATGCGATTTCTGATTTATTTAATTAATTATCATTTAAAACTTGTATGAAAAAAGTTGTTTTATTCTTTGGGATTCTTGTCGGAATCAATACCCATGCCCAATTGCCACAATTAGGCAAAGCTCAATTAAAGGATGTCATTTCTGCAATGACAATGGAAGAAAAAGCCCGAATGGTTTTTGGGGCAAGTACAAGTGGTATTGATAATTCGAGCCCTGTTCTTTTAAAACAAGCGTTGAAATCAGTTCCAGGAGTAGCAGGTGTTACTGCCCCAATACCAAGATTTGGCATTACCCCTGCATTGCTTGCAGATGGGCCCGCAGGTTTGCGAATTGAATCAAAAAGAGCAAATACAGATGCTACCTTTTACTGTACTAATTTTCCCGTAGCAACCGTTCTTGCCTCTACTTGGAACAAAGATTTAGTGCAAAATGTTGGGGAGGCAATGGGTAATGAAACCTTTGAATATGGGGCAGATGTCCTTCTTGCACCCGGTTTGAATATTCATCGCAATCCTTTATGTGGTCGCAACTTTGAATATTATTCAGAAGACCCTTTACTTGCAGGCAAAACTGCCGCTGCTTTTGTGAGAGGTGTTCAAAGCCAAGGTGTAGGTACTGCCATCAAACATTTTGCCTGCAATAACCAAGAAACTAACCGTATGAATACAAATGCAATTGTTTCGCAGAGGGCATTACGTGAATTGTACTTGAAAAACTTTGAAATTGCTGTAAAAGAGTCGAATCCTTGGACTGTCATGACTTCTTACAATAAATTAAATGGTCGTTATACTTCAGAAACGCCTGAACTGATTAATACAATTCTCCGTGATGAATGGGGTTTTAAAGGCATGGTGATGAGTGATTGGCATGCTGGCACTAATCCTGTCGACCAAATGTTGGCAGGAAACGACCTGTTGGAACCAGGTAAAAAAGCCGATTATGATACCGTATTAAATGGAATGAAATCTGGAAAGTTGCCAGTTTCAGTTGTAGAAAACAACATAGAACACATATTGGAGATGGTGCAAAAAACGCCTAGATTCAATGGGCATATTCCAACTAATAAGCCCGACCTAAAGGCACACGCTTTAATTACACGTCAGTCGGCAACAGAAGGTTTAGTATTGTTGAAAAACGAAAGGTCTGCATTACCACTTAAATCATCTTTGAAAAATGTGGCACTATTTGGTGTTTATTCGTATGATTTATTTGTTGCAGGTGGTTCAGGTTCTGGACAGGTAAATAAAGCATATACAGTAAATCTGCAACAAGGTTTTTCAAATGGAAATATCCCCTTAGAACCAAACGCCCTAGCGATGTATTCAAAATATATTGGGGACAGTATGGCTACCATTACTAATTATAATACAACTAAGTTGTGGCATCTTCCTCCTTATGTCCTTACCGAGATGGCACCATCCGAAAGTGATGTAAAGACCTCTGCTACGAACTCCGATTTGGCAATAATTACCCTTGGAAGAAATTCGGGTGAAGGGTTTGATAGAAAGATAAAGTATGATTATGAATTAACCGATAATGAAAAAAAGTTGCTCATTAATGTTTGTGATGTTTTTCATAAGGCAGGAAAGAAAGTGGTGGTGATATTAAATATTTGTGGTCCATTAGAAACTGCCTCTTGGAAAAACTTACCTGATGCAATTTTGGTCGCTTGGCAACCAGGACAAGAAGGAGGCAATTCCATTGTTGATGTCTTAAAAGGCAAGGAAAATCCATCGGGTAAATTACCAATGACATTCTCTATTAAATATGAGGATGAACCATCTGCGAAAAACTTTCCTTCAGAATATACAGATGAATTATATGGTAAGACTGATAAGAAAAGAAACATTGACTATATTAATTACGAAGAACGTATCTATGTAGGTTATCGTCATTATAGCACCATTGGCAAACCTGTATCTTATCCTTTTGGTTTTGGGCTATCCTATACAAGTTTCAAATATGGCAACTTGAAAGTGACCGCACAAGGAGAAGATATTGTAGCAAGTGTGACTATTTCCAATACAGGAAAAGTAGCTGGCAAGGAAGTAGCTGAATTATATATTACAGCCCCTAAAGGAAAGCTAGATAAGCCAAAGTATGAATTGAAGGCATTCACTAAGACTAAGTTGTTACAGCCTGCCGAATCTCAAACAGTAGAATTGGTATTCCATAAGAGTGAATTAGCCTCATTCGATGAAAGTCTATCCTCTTGGGTTGCCGATGCAGGTAATTATACTATTTCTGTTGGAGCATCTGTAGCGGATATTCGCAGTAAAGGGGTGTATAACTTGTCAGAAAAATGGGAGAAGAAAGTAAAAGGATGGTAATACATCCCTATTTTATTTATAAGTAGATTTTTTCCAATTGGCACAAGTATCTTCACATAAGACTTTGTACTAATTGGAAATTATTTTATACCCCTTTTTGAACTTTTGTCAATCAGTTACAGCTCAATATGGTGTAACATTAAGTGATAAATTCATGATTTTCGTTACGATTTCTATTTTATAGGTTACGATTGTACTTTTTTCTGGAACGACTCTTCTGTTTCTCGTAACGAATTGAATTTTACAAGTCACGTCTTGAGTTTTTGGTATAGCGATTTTCCTTTTAAGCGTTACGCAAGTTACTTTTTTCGATACGCCCACAGTGTAATTCGTTACGTTTTGTCTTTTATGAGTAACGCCTGTATCTTTTAGTGTTACGCCTTGAGTTTTATGGGTAGCGATTGACCATTTATGCTTATCGCCTATTTTTTCAACTTAATGTGTTGTTTAATTATGTGCTATGTTTTAAATGTCTTTGAAATCCATCATTCTAAATTCTAATTACCCAAATCATTTAATCATTTGTAAACATTATATTTGTCCCCAAAGAAAGGGTCTTTCTAGTTAAAATATAGTTTTATCGTCAATAACATTAAATATGAACTACAACATATCATTTCAGGAAAGAGCGAAAATGGGAATGGAAATAATATCCAAGCAACCACCCGTTTCCTTAGAGGCTGCAAAGAAACAAGTGGAAAACTTGAAGAAAATGAGTACACAAAAGAACAAGAAACAACGTTCCTAAGGCAATTTATCAACGACTATAACTTATGGTTTGAAGAAAATATCCCTGAAGAAACAAAAATTGGACAAGGTGCCGAGCAAAGTGTTTATTTGTCACTTGACGCTAAATTGGTACTTAAACTAAATGACAGTATTTACTACTTGTATTGGCTTGATTATTTTAATAATCTTTTATTACACAATTATTATTTCCCAGATACATATTATCAATTACTAGGATTCAAAGAAATAAAAGGCATATTACATGCTGTTGTAAAGCAACCATTTATAAAAATATCGGAACCGACTAACATTGAATTAGTAAGACAATTTCTCACTTCAAATGGTTTTGAAATCAAAAAGAACAATGATTACATCAACAAAAGTTTGGGAATCATACTCGAAGACCTTCACGATGAGAATGTATTGATGAACCAAAAAGTACTTTTCTTTATTGACACTGTATTTTATCTAACTCCGAGCTTTTATGAATAATTGTTCTTGCTATTTTGACTTCTACAAAAATTGAATCAATAATCTAATCTTCAAAACAAGAATTGAAATGATATAATTTCAAATAGATTCCTGTTTCTGAAATTTATCTACAAACTTGTCATTAAAAGTATATTTTTACACTTAAAGGAATAAAAAATTATACTATGTTGAAAGGTTATAATTATGACAGAGGAGTAGATATAAAATCAAGCAATGATGTTGGTATGTTTGATAATAGCAATAATCAGCAAAGCACTGCAATAATTGTGGAAAAAGCTGCTAAACCCGAATGGCAAATGACTGCTGTCGAGAAAATGGAAATGGTACGAAATGGGGTAAATAAAAGAGATTTGGAAAGTCTAAAAATTAAAACCAATCTTGATTATGACAAACTCTCCATTTTACTTGCTACTACTAGAGCAACATTAATTAATAAAAAAGGTACAGAGAATTTTAGTGCTACTCTTAGTGAAAGAATCATCAGTATTGCTGATTTGTATTCTTATGGATTCGAGGTTTTTGAAGACGAGTCTAAATTCAAAGAATGGATATTTAGACCAAATCAAGCTTTAGGTGGAAAACAACCTTTTGAATTATTAGACAATCAATTTGGAAGGGAAGAGGTTAAAAACTTGATTGGCAGAATTGAATATGGTGTTTACTCTTAATACAATATCATGCTAGTTTTCAGGGTAGGTAAAACAAAATATGCAAGTGACTTAACGGGAGAAGGTGCTCGACTTTATGGCGGAAGATGGAATAATAAGATGATTGGGTGCATTTATACTTCAGAAAATCGTGCTTTAGCAGTACTTGAATATACTGTGAATGTTAATATTGATGATATTCCGAGGTCTTTAAGTATTACAACTTTAGAAATACCCGATAAGAAAATAAAACTTTTGAAAGAACGTGAATTGCCAGGTGATTGGAGAAATTCTCCTTCTCCATCAACCATAAAGGATTATGGTTCAAAACTACTTTTGGCAGCATCAGAACTTGTCATTCGAATTCCTTCAGTAATCATTCCCGCTGAATTCAATTATTTAATAAATCCAATGCATATTGAATGCAAAAAAATCAAGGTGATTGATGTCATTGACTTTGTTTTTGATATTAGAATAAAATCTGCATAGATATTCCTCAAAAAATAGGTTTATTAATATTGCGATTCAAGGGTTAAAATACGCTTGGATAATTGCAGTAGGCACGAAATATCGGTAGGAAACAGGTGAATAATAATTGCCTAAAGGCCCATAGGAACGACATGTCATTTTAAAATACTCAAAAGAAACACTTTTTATAATTTCAAACGCAAATTATGTCATACCTACGGCACTTCAAGCCTTCATTTTAATATTTTACTACCCATCTTTAGTACCTAACGATACTTTCAACCCTTGATTCGCCTTAATAACAATTGTCTATTTTACCTTGAGCTAATAATGCATTAATACTTTTGATAAAGATTAGAATAAGTTCCAATTTTCAAATCTTTAATTTTATTGCCAATTCAAACTTTCTTTATTCCGTTCATTTGTTGACATTCTACCAATATAGTATCCTAATCACTTTAATCCTTCTCTTTCACTTTTATCACAATTAATCATACTTTTCAATAGTACCATTTCTCAATTTTTACGTCTTTTAGCAATAATTCCTCAATCGACTATATAGGGTTTTAAGTATTGCTAAATTAATAACAATGAAGTGTATCAAGTTTTTACAGGTAATCAGCAGAGTTTGTTTGATAATAGTTTTACTTTTCAGTATGCTATTGTCTGCAAATGCACAGATTGTAAACGCCCCTGATAGCGTCCCGACCCCCACTTCCGACTTGACACCACCTACCAATTCAGTGGATACTAATAATGCAGACAGTCTCGTTTTTGCTGCTCGTTGTAAATATGTCTTGAATTGTTTTGATATTTCGAAAGTGAATACATCCTCTTACGACATCAGACAGGCAGGCTACATCATTGGTGCAATGGTTTTGAAAGGTGCATCGCTTGCTGATATCAACACTTTTGCCATGAAGTTGTCTCGAAATATTCCCATGCCAAATCAGGGTTTAACAGGGCAAGGGTTTAATTATGTGCCGCTTATTTACTGTTACATCAAATACAATAGTTATTTTGCCGACTCCACAAAACAGGCATTTAAAAATGCACTTACCATACAGAATTATCATGATACAGGTACTTACAACCAGCAAATAACCATTGCTACGGCACGCTATTTACTTGGTCAGGCTTGGCCAGATGTAGTTTATGCAGATAGTTCCAATTTTCTTTCAACAGATGTAAATGCAAGAAAATATCTTCTATCAAGTATGAGTTCCATTGTTACAAAAGGGATGGGTGAATATGCCTCTACTCCTTATGCACCTTTTTCAATGCTTAGTTTTTTGGTATTAGCAGATGTAGCCACAGACCCTGAAATTAAGAACAAAGCAATTATGACTTACGAAACCACCCTCATTCAGGCAATAGCCGCCTCTGTGCAGGGTGTTTATATGGGTGCAACAGGCCGCAGCTATCCTGATTTGTATCCTGCAAATTCGTATGGTTCAGAGCAGATGTCGTATATATGGCCCTACACGGGTTTAGGCGGATTGCCAAGTGCCCCTCATGAGGCAGGTGGTTCCAATCTATATTCATATATTTATTTGATGCCCTGTTTAGCTAATTATCGCTTGCCTTCTAATCTCTATCATTTGGCACTCAATAGGATTGATGGTACTATTGCTAAAGCTTCATTTCAGGGGAAATATCAATACGCCTATTTCAATAATAACTATGGGATTTTTAGTCAACGGGAATTTAGTACTCCTTTTCCTCAATTGATGCATTCAGGTGTGGATTGGATAAATACAGATACCACTTGGACAAAGAATACTATCCTTTGGTTTACAAATCCTGTTGTTGACAATACTCTTGCAGTAAGTTTGAATCATACACATGGTATTAGTGCATTTGAAAGAATTGCACAATATCTTGGCACTACCGTTCATTCCTACAATATTCCAAATATCGATTCCGCAAATGGGAATGCAGTATATAAATATGCCCTCGGCTATATTCCAGGAAGTTATTCCGCCATCATTGATAATAGTAGTAGTGGACGGATATTCCTTCATTATAATAAAGTGATGATTGCCATCAGTTCTTCCAATATTTTTAATTGCGATTCACTCACCCCACCCTCAACAGCAGTAAATGGTTTCAATAAACCAAACGATTTTATGATAAGAATTTATGGGTTGAAGTTTGGACTCGCCATCGAGACCGCCAATCCTACTGATTTTTCTGGTACGCCAATGCAACAGTTACAGGCTTTCATGAATCAGGTTACCCAAAATTCGATTGTTTATAATCCTGCAGATTCTTCAACCACTTATACCGATAGGTTTGGCAACAATATTCGTTGTAGTTCAAACAATAATCTCAAAATAGCAGACTCTATCAACCATAACCTGATTGACTACTCGAAATGGCCGACCTTAAGCTGCCCCGGCATTTATGAAACCAAAACGGGCAATCTAGTCGTGACCTATAACAATCAACGGACTTTTTATGATTTCAATAATTGGTCCATTACAAATTCCACCGACTCTATCATTCGATTCTTAGATACACTTTCCATTCAGCCTAAAGCTGCTTATTCTACTAGATTGTTGAGAACCGCCTATTCCGGACCATCGATGAGGGTAAGGAGAAGTAGTGATAATTCACAGACAGATGTTTATTTTGATTCAACAGGCATTATCTCACTTTATTCAAAGATTGCATCTGTAAATGGTGTTGTTTCAGATACAACTTTCTGTCAATGGGCAGGAAATGCGAATGTATTTGTAACTACTTGGTATGACCAAACAGGCACAGGCTTTCACGCCACCCAATCCACCCTTGCTTATCAACCAAGGATTCTGAATCAAGGAGTATTGGAAACCCTCGACAACGGCACCCCTGCATTGCGAATAATAAACGGCGGCAACGGTGGCACGGGTTTCAACTTGACCTACAACTTATATGGTGTGAACAAGTTCAATCTGTTTATCTCCAATCAAGTGGATACTTCCGCCAATCTAGCTGCCTATCATCTTTTCGGTTCCCAAGGACCTACCGGAACCACTGCCGGCTTACTTCAGGCATTCTACAGCAGTTCCAATTCAAGTATCACGATGACCTCGTCTGCCTCGGCTTTGAGCAATAATAAACTCTATGTCACGATGTCCGATTTTAATTTGGTTCGCTTTAGATGTACGTCGGATAACAATGGAACTTTTCTGGTTTCCACCTTTGATGAGTCGGATTCTGCATTGACCCAATCCTTAACAACACCGTTTACCAACGCCGCAGTTACTCTTTTCAGGATAGGAACTTCTTCCTATAACCGCAACTTTCAAGGGCTAAGTAATGAAGTGATTTATTTCGATACTACCATCAGTGAATCTACGGCGACAAGTATCTTGCAAGACCAAACAAGCATTTTTAATATCAATCCTGTTTTAAATAATGTAAATCAAAATATTGTCCTTCCAATTCCCACCTTATCTGCTGCAAATGGTGTAAGCAATAAGAGGGTCAATGCAAATTGGCAGTCACCGCAAGGCACTATACCTTCGGGTTCCACTTATACCCTGCAATATTCTCCCTCTTCCGATTTCTTTACGGGTAGCACTACTATTGCAGGCATTCCATTTTCTTTATTCAATCAGACGATGAATAAGTTAACACCTTCCACCCAATATTGGTATCGTCTTTTAATCAATGCAAATGGAGGTGGCTATAACCAAAACGAAGGAATGTGGTCATCCATACAATCAATTACCACTACTCCAAATCCTACCACCACAACATGGAATGGTACAATTTGGAGTAATACAACACCCGATTCAAGCATGAATGGCATCATTGCAGCCGACCTCGATAGTAGCAATTTGGTAGGCACTTTCTCTTCTTGTGATACGCTTACTATTATCAATGCTGTCAAATTGACCATCAATTCACCTGTTACAATAGTTGGACAATTGGTAAACAATGGTACAATTACTGGTTCAGGGGCAATGGTATTGGGAGACAATTCACCTCAATCTGTAAGTGGAGTCGGCACAATTAATAACCTCACTTTGAACAATCCTAGCGGTGCAACTATGCTCGGTTCACAGAGTATCAGTGGATTATTGACACTTAAATCAGGGCAGTTAGCGGCAAATGGCAATCTTGTTTTATTATCAGATAGTCTTGGTAATAATGGGATGATTGAAACAATTGATTCTACAATAAATAAAGGAACTATTACAGGAAATGTCACCGTTCAAAGATATATTTCTGCAAAGAATGCTCGTAAATACAGTTTTATCGGCAGTCCCGTAACTGCAAGCATTCGGAACAGTTGGCAACAACAAATTTACATTACAGGTACTGGTATAGGAGGAACTACTTGTGGAACTACAAATGGAGATGGTGGAACAACGGATAAATATAATAGTAATGGATTCGATGCAACACAATCAAATGCTGCAAGTATGTTTACCTATAATGATGCACCAATAAATGGTAGTCGTTTTGTGGGCATACCCAATACAGAAAATACTTATCTAATTCCAGGTAAAGGTTATCGGGTAAATATTCGTGGGAATAGAAACAGTACCAATGTTACTTGTTATAATCAATTACAAACTGCCAATCCTTCTCCACCTGAATCAGTAATATTGAGTGCAACAGGGCCTGTAACAACAGGCATTTTTACAGTTCCATTGTTTGATACAACCGTTAGTAAATACACTTTGCTTGCCAATCCATTTCCAAGTAAAATTAGTTATACAGCCTTTCAGGCTAATAATAACAACTATATCTACAACAAGATGTGGACATACAGCCCATTTGGAAATGGAAACTATACCACCTATTCTAGTGGAATCATTGCAAATGGAGCTAACGGTTATGACAATACATTTGGTGACCGCATAGCAAGTGGACAGGCATTTTTTGTAGAGGCCACTCCTGCGGGTTCTGCTAAGTCTGTCCTTTTCAAAGAAGGACATAAAGTAAAAACTGCCTTGCCCAACACTCAATATTTTGGTGCAAGTGCAAACCAAGCTTTGCGAATAGGGTTGAAATCAACTACAAACAGTCTGTTAGATGAAGTGGTAGTACGCTTTAATAATCAAGGTTCAAGGACTACTTACAATCCATCATGGGATGCAGAATCTTTTAGTAGTGGCAGCCAAGTACTAAAGATAAATAAGGGCAGCAACTTTTTGTCTATAGAGACATTGCCCAATAACCTTACTGTAGATACCGCACAACTATTTATAGCAAGCAATGCAAACGGAACTTATAATTTGTCTTTCAGTGACTATCAAAACATAGATTCTACCACCAAGATGCTGTTAAAAGACAATTATCTTGGAACAAGTCAGGACATCAGGACAAATCCCATTTATTCATTCAATATAACAGGCGATACCTTAAGTCAAGGAGGCAATCGTTTCAATATAATATTTAAGAATGCCAACTCACTGCCCGTAAACTTTGTGAATATCGTAGCCACCAAAAACAACAATGGTGTGAAAGTAAATTGGACAGTAGCTAATCAAATAAAAATCGCCTCTTACACCGTTGAAAGAAGTATTGACGGTATTAATTTTAATAGTATTGCAACAAACATTGCGACTGATGTCAAAATGTACTCAATAGAAGACAATCATATTCTATCTTCGTTAATCACCATTTATTATCGAATCAAAGCAATAAATATAGATGGTACTACAGTTTACAGTAACGTTGCTAAACTAACCACTAAGCACTTACCACTAATAACTATTTATCCAAATCCACTCATAGGAAAAACCTTAAATATCCAAATCAATGATGTAAAAACAGGGGAATATTTATTAAGTATCTATAACATATTGGGACAAAAGGTAACTGAACAAATTATCAAACATACCGGAGGACATGGGACATATTCCTTTGTCATAAATCCTTCTCTTAATGCAGGTAACTATGACGTATTCATCAGGAATTTGAATAATAAACAACAATTGTTTCAATCAATAATTTCCGTTAAATTGTAGGGCGACAGGTTCATAATGTAGGGACAGGTCGCGACCTGTCCCTACATTATGAACCTGTCACC